>CAMAGQ010000183.1 GCA_945833895.1 uncultured bacterium | reverse complement strand
TCATTGCTGTTTCGTGTTTGTTCACTGTGTTTGCTGCGTTGTTTAGTGCATTAGACAGAGAGCCTGCGTTTGCAACTGTTCCAATCCCTGTAACTGCAAGAGCAATCATAGTAACCAGTAATTTTTTCATAAAATTCTCCTTTCTACGTAAATTCTCTACTTTTCTAACCTTTCTAATGTTTTTTGTTTTTCATGCATTTTTCGCTCAAGATATCTGATTTCGTTTTCTTTTTGTTTTTTCAGCAATTCTTGTTGGCGAATTTTCTCTTTTGCTTTCACTATATCTTTAGAACGCATGCTCTTTGGTTTTTGTTCATTATTTTTAAATATTCCTTTAACTTTTGTAACAACTCCTGATTGAGAGATGTTTTCTTTTAAGGTTTGAGATTGTTGTGCGGGTTCACTTTCCTGCTGCAAAGTGTCTTCCGCCTGCGTAATCGCATTTTGACCTATCAATAATCCTAAAAATAATAAACTGATAATCTTTTTATACATATAAAGAGCATACTCTAAAGATTAGTATTTTTCAATAATTTCTTTTATTCCTTTTTGTGCGAGATTGAATATTTCTATCATTTTTTCGTATTCGTAAGGTTCACCTTCTGCGGTTGTTTGAAATTCAATAATTTTACCGCTTTTAGTTAGAACGACATTAGAATCTACCTGAGCATGCGAATCTTCTTCGTAATTCAAATCCAATCTGACTTCGCCGTCGATAATTCCCGCTGAAATTGCTCCGATAGGTTCAATAATAGGATTTTCTTTTAGTGTTCCGTTTGCAAGAAGTTTTTCAACAGCATCGGATAAGGCTACAAAACCTCCGCAAATACTTGCAGTTCTTGTTCCTCCGTCAGCTTGGATTACATCGGCATCAATTGTTATTGTAATATCAGGCATTTTTCCCAAATCAACGCATGCTCTTAAACTTCTGCCTATTAAACGTTGGATTTCCTGAGTTCTTCCTGAAATTTTTGTTCTTTCTCTCTGGCATCTTGTGGAAGTTGATGAAGGCAGCAGAGAATATTCTGCGGTAAGCCAGCCGCGAGGGTCATCTTTTGCCATCCATTTAGGTTTGCCTGTTTCAACCGAGGCTGTTGTAATTACTTTTGTGTCGCCAAATTCTACAAGGACTGAACCAAGTGCGTGCTTGGTGTAATTTTTGGTGAATTTTACTTCTCTTGTTTGGTCGTTTTTTCTGTTTTCTAATCTCATTCGATATTCTCCTTATATTTCAGAATTTTTATCCATTTTGTAGTCCCAAATGTAAATTTGACCGCAGTATTTACACACGGCATGGTCGTTCATGAATTGCAGGTCAGGTACGAAAATATATCCGTCAACCGTTATCTCCAGTTCTCCGCGGGAATTGTATTTTTTCTCAAATTTGTGGCTTCCCGCATAGTCAGGCGAAAACATTAACTCAAAATTATCAACAGATTTGCAATTCCGACAGATAAACATAAGTTATTCTTCCTTTTCTTTTGCTGTTGATTTCTTTCGTTTGGCAGGTTTTTCCTGAACTTTTGCAGGTTTTAATTCCGCAAGTGTCATATACCACAATGTCCAGCAGATGCTTCTTATCGGCAAGGTTAATCCTGCAATTACAAAGGTTATAGCAGAGGTAAAGATTGTGTGCGAAATCATTCTTGCCGTAATCTCCGGCAAATGGCAGAATACAAGAACTTCATTCACCGTTTCTATCGGTAATAGCGATGTGTATTCATCCAATATCGAACATGCCCAGTTTGTCAGGTTTAAGTAGTCAAAAACGACGATTACTCCCTGCGAAATTATGAAAATTGAGAAAAATACCAGAATTGCCAACAATATAACCGTTCTGAACCAGTTTCCTTTTATAAGGATGAAACTTCTTTTGAAAATTTCGCTAAGGTTTAATTCTGGTTCAAACGTGAAGATTTGGAATACAAGAATTAAATAAATCCAAACGATAAACCCCGGAACGATGAAAAATATTGTAGAGCCGACTGATGATAATGCACAAATTACAAGTAAAAATATAATATATTGGAAAGTTCTTCTTGTTGCGACTTCGTTATGAGATTGGAAATCATAAACTTTTCCTGTCATAACAGCACCTTCTGTCATAGAGTTCAGTGCAATATATGCGACCATGTAATTCCAGAAGGCTTTTGTAAAAATCAATAACCCCGGTACGGCAAGCAGAATTACATAAACTAAAGCCATCAATGTACTGTCTGTTTTTTCGACAACTGTTTGCATTAAACTTATTGATAATCCCATGGCAAAGGCAATTCCGAGAATTTGTCCGAATACCGGAAAAAGCATATATAGTAAAAATTTATCAATATTTGAAAAATAAATTTTTAACCCTTCAAATAAAACGAACCAAATACTGTTTTTTAGTTTATTTTTAGACATTCCAACTCCTTTTGTATTATAATTTTAATACAAATATATAAAGATTAAAATATGAGTGAGTTTATTGAACAAATAAAAAATCTTACAAAACAGGATTTTGAGAGTGGAAAAGCAAATCTGCACATCCATTCTGTGTATTCTGACGGAAAATCTTCTGTTGAAAGTCTTGTAAATCAGTTAAAAGATAAAGGTTGTGAAACTTTTGCAATAACCGACCATAATACAATTCAAGCACACATTG
>CAMAGQ010000182.1 GCA_945833895.1 uncultured bacterium | reverse complement strand
TTCCTGCAAGATTTGATATCAAATATCAGGATAAAGACGGTCAGTTGAAAACTCCGTTAATGCTCCACCGTGTAATTTTCGGTTCTATGGAAAGATTCCACGGTATATTAATCGAACATTATGCAGGATGTTTCCCTGCTTGGCTTGCACCTACTCAGGTTAATATCGTTCCTATTTCAAACGAAAAACACGTTGATTTTGCTGAACAGGTTTACAAGAAAATGCGTGATGCGGGCATTCGTGTAAATCTTGACGATCGTTCAGAAAGCATGAACTACAAGATTAGAGAAAGTTTGCAGGATAAGAAAATCCCTTACGTCTGCGTAGTCGGCGACAAGGAAATTGAAGCAAACTCTGTTGCCGTTCGTGCAAGAGGAATCGGACAGATTGGAACGTTTACCGTTGACGAATTTATCGAAAAACTTACAAACGAAATCAAAACAAAATCAAATACTTCGTTTGCAAAAGCGTAACAAATTGTAAAAATGACCCTTCCCTTGCGGAAGGGTCGTTTTTTATGCGTTAATTTATCAAAATGTTACTATTTTTATAAAATACTTGCCTATCTTGAAAAATTTAGGTAAAATGAAAGAAAGTTTGGGGAGGAAGCAGTTTTAATGCCGAAACTAGCAAGAAGTTATGATAGCAGGTATGAGTGTTACAGTGGTAACGGTTATACGTATGTAAAGGTGAGGCATAGGGAAGATAGCGAATTACGTGAAGCGTACGCTAAGATGAAACATTCAGCACGTCCTGTGAGCAGGACAAAGTCCAAAAATAAAAAGGTTGTTCAGTTTATAACGGCGTTACTGTTTTTCGGAATTCTCTCATTATTTGTTTTGCCTTATGCGTTCAGTCATATTACAAAGGCTTTTGTAGAACCGACACCATATAAATCAGTGTCTGCGGATTTGCATGAAATAAGTTTTCCTACGGCAAAATATCTTTCAAATTCTTTGGTTTTCGGGCAAAGAGCGTTCAGTTATTCGGCAGGTGAAAAGGAAGCCTCAATGGTTGCGTTGAAGGAAAACGTTAGTATGCCTGTTTTGAAGCAGGAACTTTTAAACCTGATGGAACAGTACCAAACGATACATCCTGCGATATATGTGTGGGATTACGAAACCCAAAATTATGTAAATATTAACGCTGATAAAAGTTTTGCGACAGCAAGTATTATAAAGATACCGATTTTGATTGATGTATTTAAGTCTATTGAAGCGGGTCAAATGTCGCTTGATGATAAAATTCCGCTGACGGAATACTATAGAACCGAAGGTTCAGGAAGTTTGCAGTTCAAGGCAAGAGATTCCGAATATACAATTGATGAACTTGCGAACATTATGATTACGGAGTCTGACAATTCTGCAACAAATATGCTTATGGCAAAAGTCGGTTCAATGACGGATGTTAACCAATCTATCAGGGATTGGGGTTTGAAAAACACTTATGTTCAAACATGGCTGCCTGATTTAGGCGGAACAAACAGAACAACTGCAATGGATATGGCTACAATGCTTTACAACATTGATGAAAATGATGAGTTTTTGTCAGAAGAATCAAGACATAGAATTTTGAATTATATGGGACATGTTCACAATAACAGATTAATCCATGCAGGACTTGGAGAAGGTTCGGTATTTCTTCACAAAACAGGTGATATCGGTTCTATGCTTGGGGATGCGGGAATTGTTATTGCACCGAACGGGAAAAAATATCTTGTCGTAATCCTTGCTAATCGTCCGCACAACTCGTTTGCGGGAAAAGAATTTATCGTTCGTGCTTCTGAAATTATTTATAACTATATGGTGAAATAATGTTAAAAGATTTACTTGACACAAAACACTGTTTTAAACTTGTCTGCGGTGCAGGAAATGAGGATGCGGAAGAAATTAAACGGCTTGTTTATTTGTACGCTGTTGCAGGGTGTCGATTTTTCGATTTGTCTGCGGTTGAAGAGGTTGTAGATGCCGCAAAAGAAGCATTAGATATGGCAAGGGTTTATGATGCGTATTTATGTGTTAGTGTCGGGATTAAAAACGACCCGCACGTAAAAAAAGCGGTCATTGACTACTCAAGATGTGTGAACTGCGGAGCGTGCGAGGCTGTTTGTCCTCAGGGTGCAATTCAATATGCAAAAGTTAAGAAAACAAAGTGTATAGGCTGCGGAAGATGTTGGAAAGTTTGTTCAAGAACCGCAATTTCTTACGTATCGGAAGAGAAAAATTTGAGCGAAGTTCTTCCTGCAATTGTCGATAAAAATATTGATTGTATTGAACTTCACGCAATGGGACTTGACGAAGAAGAAATAAATTCAAAATGGAAGTACATTAACGATAACTATGAGGGAATACTGAGTATTTGTACAAGCCGTGGCAAGTTGAGCGATGAAGGGCTTGTTGAGCGTGTAAAATCAATGATAAAAGACAGAGAACCTTATACAACGATTATTCAGGCGGACGGATTTCCGATGAGCGGCGGGGATGACAACTATAAATCTACACTTCAAGCTGTTGCTACAGCAGAAATCGTTCAGAATGAAAATCTTCCTGTTTATACTATTTTATCGGGCGGTACAAACGGCAAAACCGCGGAACTTGCTAAGATGTGTGACATAAATTATTCAGGAATTGCGGTTGGTTCTTATGCCCGTAAAATCGTTAAAAGATACGTCGACCGTCCTGATTTTTGGACTAATCCGAATGTCATCAACAGTGCGTTAGAACTTGCCAAACCGCTGGTTGATTCGGTACTTTTGTAGGGTTTTATTTATGAAAA
>CAMAGQ010000181.1 GCA_945833895.1 uncultured bacterium | reverse complement strand
TGTTCTTTTGTAGAAGCACCAACAACCGCAATTGACTTTGGTTTCATGATTTTGTCTAAATTGTTCATGTTTTGTCCTTTCTTTTCCTTTTATATTACATGATTATATTATTTTATACGAAAAGTTTTGTAAAGCGAACTTACAAAGCGTTTTATTTTATCGCCCGCAGATACTTCCGGATAAGCCTTGCTATAGTCCTCAATTGTATGCTTAGCAACCGAAATATATAAATCCGATGTATTATGTCCGTTGTCCGCATATTGAGCATTTCCTATTTGATATTGAATAAGAGGTTTATTTTTCTTCCCGAGGTGTTCGGATTTTTGAGCGACAAACTTCAAATTCCCTAATTTATAATCCTGAAATATGAATAAATCAAACGGTTTATCCTCAATCATTTTTGACATTGAATCATACGCTTTTCTGACATACTTACAAGACAGATAACTCAAATCGTTGACAATATCCACTCTACCTTGAAATGAGTGTTTGTTTTGCTGTTGTGATTGTGAAATAGCAGAAACTTGCATAAATTAACTCCTTACTTGCCTATTGATAACCGTTTTGAATCCATTCACGAACTCTCAAATCTGCACCTAAGCCTTTAGCGACTTTTGCACAAGCAGAAATATCCAAACGTCTGCCTTTATATCCGTCAACAACCGATGTGATAGTGTGAATACCCGAGTCAGAACAGCATTTGATAAACTTTTTAACTTCCTCATAAGCGTTCTCAAATTTTGGCTGAGAAAGTTCGTCGTACTCATCTGAGGTTGCCCCGTTCAAACTTACGGAAATCTCATCAATAAGTCCGACAAGTTCGGGTACAACATTTTTCTTGTAAATAAAATTAGCATGACCGTTGGTGTTTATTCTAATCTTTGTTTTCGGTGATTTTTCTTTAATATATCCCGCAACTTTTTTCAAAATATCAAATTTTAACAAAGGCTCTCCGTACCCGCAAAAGACAACTTCATTTGCATATTGAATACCCTGTTCTTTTGCCCCGCGGATAATTTCATCATACTGCACAATGACATCTTCGTGCGTAAAATCTTCGCTATCAAGCCACAAAGTCTGTCCGCAAACATCATCCTTATCTTTTCTTAAACAAAAAATACAATCGTTTGTACAACGGTTAGTCAAATTTATGTAGATTTTATTTTCCAGTGTATAAACCAGAATATTAGACATGTCATATCCTTTCCTACAGTAATATTATCTTACGCACAATGATAAATTACAAGAAAATATTTTAAAAAACACAATATTACTACATAATTGTACATGTTACATAATTCGGGGGAGGGTAAAGTGATTTTATGCTCCCTCGCCCATCGAAAGAGGGCTGGGGTGAGGGGTCGGTCTTCCCTTCCCTGGCTGGGAAATGGGTAGGGATGGGGTGATATCATTTACCTCCATTTACCCCTTTTTCTCAACAAGGGTTTCGTCTTTTGTATCTTTAAGCACAATTCCCACAGAATCAAGTGCAACACGGATTTTATCGGCAATATCCCAATTTTTCTCTGAACGTGCTTGCTTTCTCAATGTAAGAATATCGTCCATTGAATCAAATTTTTGAGAAAGTGCCTCAGAAACAACCGCCACCGCTTTTGTTAATTCATCATCAGTCAAGGCAGCCTTTTCAAAGGTAAACCCGAGAACTGAACCCAATTTGTAAAGTAATGTATAAGCGTGTTCTTCATCTTTATTTGCACGGTTTGCGAGGTCGAACAGAATTGCAAGAGCCTTTGACGTATTCAAATCTTCATCCATAGCCTCAACAAACGCTTTATATTCGTCTGTAGTTGTGATGTCAAAACTTTCATCAATTGGAGTTTGTTTAGCGTTAACCAATCTTTTTGCACCGGCTTTAGCAGAAGATAACGCCTCATCGGAAAACTCTACAGGCATTCTGTAATGATTTGTCAAAATAAACAATCTTAAGGTGTTTGTGTCGTAATTTTTCAACATATCGTCAATAGTCAGGAAATTACCCAAAGATTTTGACATTTTTTCCTTATTGATTGTAACAAAACCGTTGTGGAGCCAGTAATTAACGAACTTACAGCCGTTTGCACATTCAGATTGCGCAATTTCGTTTTCGTGGTGAGGGAAAATCAAATCAGCCCCGCCAGCGTGAATATCAATGGTCTTACCCAAATATTTACGGCTCATTGCGGAACACTCAATATGCCACCCCGGACGTCCTACGCCCCACGGTGAGTTATACCCGAATTTCTCGTCTTTTTTCCAAAGTGCAAAATCAAGCGGGTCTTCTTTTTGCTCACCGACTTCAATTCTTGCACCGCTTTCCAACTGGTCTATCGGTTGTTTTGAAAGCTGCCCGTATTTTGAGAACTTTTTAACCCTGAAATACACATCACCGTTTGCCTCATAAGCATACCCGTTTGCGATTAAATCTTTAACAATAGAAATCATTTCGCCGAGGGTTTTTGTTGCAAAAGGTTCAATGTCAGGTTTTAGAGTATTCAAAGCCTTCATTGAATTTGCAAACTGTTTGTACCAGTATTGTGAAACTTCTTCAGGTGTTTTACCCTCTTTCTCTGCCTTTTTCAAGATTTTATCGTCAACATCGGTGACATTACGACAGTATGTAACGTTATATCCTTTAAATTTTAGATACCTGTATAAAACATCCCACGTAATATAACATCTTGCGTGTCCCAAGTGCGCGTAATCGTACACGGTCGGTCCGCAAACATACATTTTTACTTTATTATCTTCAATAGGTTTAAATTCTTCTACAGAATTTGTG
>CAMAGQ010000180.1 GCA_945833895.1 uncultured bacterium | reverse complement strand
TTTTACTTACTAATAGTCAAAATTATAATCAAACAAGTTCTTTTTCTTTTATATACCGAGGTCTTGCTTTGACTTCCAAATAAACCTGTCCGATATATTCGCCGATAACCCCCGAGCAAAATATTTGCAACCCGCCGAAAAAGCAAAGCAGAATTATCATAGTTGCCATACCGTTCGGACTGTCATTGAGAAATATTTTTTCAAAAAGCGTTTCAAGTCCGACTAAAAACGAAATAATTGCCATTAAAAATCCCAGTCCTGCAATTAACCTCAACGGAACGATACTGAATGATGTTATCCCGTTCAGGGCAAGCGTTAAAAGCGACCAGAAGTTGAACTTTGATTTTCCCTGTTTTCGTGGTTTTACGTCAAATTGAACTCTGGTAGTTTTCAAACCTAAATCAAAGAAAAATCCGCGGAGAAAGAGTGCTTTTTCGTGGTACTGTTCCATTAGTTTAAGGGCTTTATAACTCACAAGTCTGTAATCTGAGTGATTCATCGGGATTTTTGTTCCAAGCAATGCCATCAATTTGTAAAACATTACAGCGGTTGTTTTTTTGAAGAAACTATCGGTATTTCTGTCTTTTCTAACCCCTAAAACAACGTCGTTGCCGTTACAAAACTCTTCAACAAACTTTTCTATTGCGTTTTCGTCCTGTTGTAAATCCGCATCAATGGATATAACGCAATCACAGCCAAGTTCTCTGACACCTTCCAGTCCTGCAGTCAAGGCACTTTGGTTTCCGTAATTTTTAATAAATTTCAGCCCTTTAATTTTATTTGGCAATTCTTTATGTAATTTTTCTATTATTTCCCACGTTTTGTCGTTTGAACCGTCGTCAACCGGATAAAGGTAACTTTCAACTGATATTTTATTTCTGGTTTCTAAATCTTTTAAAACTTCTAAAAGCCTGCGGCAGGTAGGCTCTATACATAATTCCTCATTGTAACACGGGATTGTTACTGCAAGTTTAGGTGTTTGCATTCTTGCCCTCTTTCTAATATCATGATTATATTATTTAATAGAATATATTGCAAGGAATTGGAATGGTTAAAAAGAATTTTATTTTGAATGCGGACGATTTCGGATTGTCACAAGCTCACAATCAGGCGGTTTTGGAAGGTTACATAAACGGATTTCTGACAAGTGCAAGTCTATGTGCAAACGGTGAAGCCTACGAAAACGCAATTCACGACATTTTGCCGGATTGCCCTGATTTAGGACTTGCAGTGCATTTGAATATTATGGAAGGAAAACCTTTAACCCATTGCCCTTTACTGACAAACATCAACGGACAATTTAACTCAAGTTATCTGTATCTGATGACAAACAGCAAAAGAGAAAAACTTCTGACCCAGATTGAGAATGAATTCCGTGCTCAGATTGAAAAAGTTCTCAAGGATGTGAAAGTTGACCATTTAGATTCGCACGTTCACACACACGCAATTCCTGAAATCTTTAAAATCACTTGCAAACTTGCCGCAGAATACGGAATAAAATACGTCAGAAGCCAGTACGAAGAGGTTTATCTTATCCCGAAACTTGCAAAACATTTGAATATAAACTATCCGCTAAACCTTGTTAAAATCGGGTTATTACAGTATTTTACAAAGATTAATCGCCAAACACTTGAAGAATATAACTTAAAAACTAACGACTACTTAATCGGTGTCGGATATACGGGAATGATGGATTCTGATGCGATTTCGTACGGGATTGAAGGGTTTGAAGAAGATTGTACGGTTGAAGCGTTAATTCACCCCTGCAAGTATTCAAATTCAACTCAAAACCAACACACGAAAGAATTTGCGATTACTCAAGATATGAAGTTGAGAGATACTATAATCCGTCTGGGTTTTGACCTTACAAACTATAAGAGCCTTGCATAATGAAAAATCATCTCACCGCATTCGTATTGATTTTATTCTGTGTCATATTTTCGGTTTTTATATCCTGGCGAAACAATTCTCAAAACATTTTAAAAGTTTACACCCCGACAAAACTCGGAATTGACATCAATAAAAACCGAATTGTTGAACCCGAAGAAATTATTTGCGTTGATGATATCGAAACATTTTCGCTTGAACCGTCAGACGAATTTGTCGAAAAATATACCAAAAAGTTTGGAATTACGAGAAAAGATATTATAAGTCTTGGATTTTTGGCTCAAGAATTTGCACAGAAAAAAGTTGAAAATACCAGTGCAAAAATTAAATATTCAGACAAAACCAACACAGAATGCCGCTATGCAAAAGTATTTGTAAACGACTTTGACTACAGCAAAACACTTGCATTAAGCGGATTTGGAATAGTTAGCGGAGAAATCGGCAATCCTGAAAAATTTAAGAAAAATCTTGAAAGTGCAAGAAAACTTCATCTTGTTATTCTTAACCACCATTCAGGGAAATATCACACACTTGACTGCCCTTACGGCAAAGTTGCACACGATACCGTGATTATTCCCGAGCGTCAACTGCCGTCTAATGCTAAACCTTGCAAATTTTGTCATAACGTTTTAAAAGTGGAAAATAAGCACCATAAAAACGGTCAAAATTCCGCAGATTATAATATCCCGAATATTCCGCAACCTGCAATGAAACTTTCCAGCGGAAGTATTTCTACATACTTGACCGATTTTACAAGACAATTGTACCCCGTTCGTGAGTGCAAAACTTCTGCCTGCAAAGAATTTGTACGACTTGTTGATAATTCAAAAGAAAGTATTGATATTGCAATATTTGGCTACGACGAAATCCCTGCAATAACAGATGCTTTGAAAC
>CAMAGQ010000179.1 GCA_945833895.1 uncultured bacterium | reverse complement strand
AAGCAATGGCAGTAAGTATCAGGGTAACACAATCTGCGGAAATGGAACAGTTTCGTTCATAATGACTAACGGGAGTTTTGTCTGTATGGACGATGCAGGTGACGGCAGATTTGGGGTACTAACAAACGGAGCAACTACCATGGTAATGCTTGTTGATCTTAACGGTGATAAACAGCCAAATGTCATTGGCAAAGATATTTTTGCTTTTGCTCTAAAAGACGACCAACTTCTCCCGGGAGGATACGACATGACTGAACAACAAATTAATCAAAATTGCAGTCTAACGGGTTCAGGTTCTTATGCGGGAACGTATTGTACCGTCAAAGCCGCAAGACAAAACTTTAAACTTCCTGTTTTAAAATAAAAATTTCTAAAAGCAATTTTTCGCAAAAAAAAAGCTTCAAAATGAAGCTTCCTTGGAATTTTTTACAATTCCTCGTGTAAAAGATTAGTAGGTAGAAAGTAGAAGGTAGTCTTTTATATAAATTGGATTTATATATCGTTTGTATATATTTATAAAATATTTCTTAAATCAAAAATTGCCTATTTTGAGAGATATTGTTACAAAACTTAATAAAAAGGCGTAAATTTTATGGCAGCGAAAAAGTTTCCCAACTGTAAAACGGGGGTAAAATTCGGAGATGAAAAGGTTTACGGGTTTAGCCTAATTTATTAAGCGGATTTCTCGGCCCGCTTGCAGGAAGAAATCTTGCATCAACAAATCGATAATCTTTTATTTTGCCTATTTCGTTTCTTACAATTTCAAATTTAGTATGTAGAATATATTTCAGCCCTTTTTTGTCTTTAATTTGTCTTTTATCGGCTTTGACAAACGCAAATCCGTCGTATTTGTAATCTCTTATTGCATCATCGACTTCCGAAGAGTTTTTATGACCGTTCGCACGTGCTTTTCCTTTTGCTTCTCCGATATTCCGTCCATAAGAATTGTTAAAAAGGTCAACATCTTTACCTGTAATGATAAAAGATACTGGAGTGTACTTTTCGGGATTGCCTGAGGTGTACTTGTAAAAAGACCTTGCAACTGCCTTATGTCTGTAGTCTGCATCACAGGAACCCATATAAGCCTTAATCGCCTGCTCTTGTGGTTTTATCGGCTTGGTGGTCTTAGAAAGCGGTTTGTTCAATATTCTGATAACCTTGCCTTGAAGTAGTCTGACTGTCTGCATATCCGCAGGAGTATAACTTCCATTTGTTTCCGCAATCCAGTGAACAACAGGAAAAGCAGAGCGGAATGAAGTTTGAGGACTATTTGAGTTTAAGGATGCAATTTTCATACTCAATATAAAACACAAAAAAATATAATTTGCTAGTGAAATAAAATTTTGTGTCCTTAAGTTTACAATCGGGCAGATATTGCGATTGGTTAGGGCGGTATCGTCCTTAGTTTGAAATAGATTTTTTATATGATAAAATCGGATTATAATTTTTTGATAGATATTAAGAAAGGGAAATTTAAGAATGAAAAACGGCATAGAAAACGGTTATTACCATGAAATAACACCTGGTGGATACGGAATTTCAATCAAGGCAGGAGATGTTTTATTTTCTGAACAATCTCCGTTCCAGAAAGTTGAGGTTTTTGAAACCGAGTCTAAACTTGGCAGAGTTTTAACTCTTGACGATTTAATGATGACAACGGAAGGTGATGAATACCATTACCACGAAATGATTGCACATATTCCGATGATGCAGCACCCATGCCCGAAAACGGTTCTTGTAATCGGCGGAGGTGACGGCGGTACAATCAGAGAGGTTATGAAGCATAAAACCGTTGAAAAAGCCGTGCTGTGTGAGATTGACGGAATGGTTATTGATGTTTGCAAAAAATATTTGCCGACAATATCCTGCGAACTTGATAACCCTAAAGTAGAAATTCTTGTTCAAGATGCAATTGAATACATCAAAGATAAAAAAGACATGTTTGACATAGTGTTGATTGATTCTACAGACCCAATGGGTCCTGGGGAAGGTCTTTTTACCGAAGAGTTTTACACAAATGTTAAAAACTCAATGAAAAAAGGTGGAATTATGGTTGCACAATCTGAATCACCGTTTACCAATAAGGAAGAAATCAAAAAGATGTACAATTTGTTGAAAAAAGTATTCCCGAATGTTGCGACATATACCTCAAATATTCCGACATATCCCGGCGGGTATTGGGCTTGGGCTTTTTGCTCGGTTGATGTTAAGCCATTGGAATACTTCAATGAGGAGCGTGCAAAAGAAATTATTCCGACTTGCAAAATCTACAACAAGGAATATCACAACGCACGTTTTGCCCTGCCGAATTATCTGCAAGAATTGTTATAAATTTAATATTGCTACATAATTAGGTGACAAAAATAATTAGTTATCCCTCCCTCAATAAGGGAGGGAAGCGAACAAGCACCCCTCTCCCCTTCCCCCTCACCCGGCGGAGGATGCATTAGTAAAATTCGTCATTCTCTTTCTAATATTGCCTCTTGATTTTTGGGGGAAAATGTACTATAATAGTTCACTGTAACCGGTATTTAAGGGGTAAGATTTATGGCAGAAAAAATTACTATTCGTTCAGACAGGGACACAGATTACAAATTCATGTACAAAGGCGAAGAAGTCGTTCTTGGTGCAGGTAAAATCATCGGTATTGCCGACGGTTTGGAACACGTCGTTCTTCCGACTTGTGCAATGAAAATTATGAATAATTTAATAGTAATTAAAGATGATATTAAAAAAGATTAATAAAACATAATAAAAGCATACTTTTTAAAGGCCGGTAGCAATATCGGTCTTTTATTTGTTAAATTTTATGT
>CAMAGQ010000178.1 GCA_945833895.1 uncultured bacterium | reverse complement strand
GTTGACGACGGAAACAACGGAAACAACAATGGCAAGGTTGATGACGGCAATAATGGAAAAAACAATGGCAAAGTCGACGACGGAAACAACGGCAAAGTTGACGGTAAAGACGACGGCAAAGGCACTAAACCTGAGGGCGAGGGCGAAGGCACTTACACAGTAAAATCAGGTGACAACCTTTGGAATATTGCAAAACAACACTTAAAAGATAAAAACGGTACAGCACCTACAAATGCAGAAATTCTTGCTGAAACAAAACGTTTAATGGAAGTTAACGGATTTGAATACACAGGTAACAACAAAGTATTAATCAGACCTGGTGACACAATCAAGTTTGGCGACGGTACTGCGGCAGCAGGTGGCGGTGAAAAACCGGCAGCATCAAAAGCAAAACACAAACCTGCAGGTAATGATAACAAAACCTACGACGGCGGAACTCTTCCTGAGGTTGTAGTTACAGGCAGATCGACTAAGCACGACTCTATTTATACAACTAAAAACGGCGACTACATGACAAAAGGTTCTGACGGTAAATACCATTATTATGACAAAAATGGTAAACCGATGACTGAAAAAGACTTCAAAGGAAAACATAGTACAGTAAATACAACCAGCATCAAAAATGGCAGTTACAGTTCAAAAGGAACAAGAGTAACAAGTAAAACAGGCAGATGGGCTGAGAAAAACGGTGATTCATGGAATTACTACGCAAAAGATGGTACTAAATTAAAACCAGAACACATTCAAAAGGCAGACCCTCAATTGTGGGCTCAAACACATCCGCAAACTAAAAAACAAGAGATGTATAATCAAGCAGTATTCCAAGTTGGCGTAAACAAAGGGTACTAAACTTAATTCAAATAATAAAAGTATTTTATAATCTTAACAAACGATAAATTAAAGTCCTCGAAAATCCTTTCCGTTAGATAAACTGAAAGGATTTTTTATTATGGCAAAAATTATTGAATCACAAAGAAGAATGATTAAACTATCGGTAGATGATGTGCTGAATATTGTCAGAGAATATCAGCGGATTACGACAAACAAGACGTGTTGCTACGAGCATACCCGTGAACTTCTTGCGAAAAACCCGTTGTTTTTACCCGAAGATATGAATTAAAGATTTTTCTCGGAGGTTTGGGCGTTCATTAATCGCTATCCTTCTTCAATTTCATAAACAGTGAAGCAGGAATTAACAGAAAGGCAAGCAGGGCTACAATTGCAAAGGCATCAATGTATGCCATCAATGTCGATTGTGCAACCATTTGTTTATAATTAAATACACCTGCGAAATTGTAATAATAAAAACTTTTCTTTTAGGTTAAATCACAAACTATACTTCATAGTTTAAACCGGAAGTTTGGTTTTTATAGCAATTTATTTTTATATTTCTTATTTTTTCTTGTTGTTCAAAAATTTCAAATTGGAACTGTTCAATCTTTGCCTCAATTGAAGCAACTTCAGATTTAGATATTCCGTATTGAGTTTTTTTGTTTTCTAATTTTGACATTTCCCACAAGAGTCTTTTAATATTTCTTTTGCAGGTACTTATATCTTGCTTTGCTATAGTATCCAGTTCAAGCAGTGGTTTTTTGAAGTCTTTAAGAGGAGTTAATTTTCTTTTGAATCCTTCTTGCATTAATTTACGCATTTCACCTGTCACTACCCTAACTTCTCCACCTGTAGTTGCAACGATTACTTTTGTAAAATTCATGACTACCACCTTTCACACGATTGTATATTTTTAAAAAACAATTGATGTGGTAAATTTGCTTAATTTGGTTATAATGTTACAAAATATTAAATAATCCGAATGTGAAAGTTATTTTGTGGAATTATCAAGTAACACTACGGCATTTGCTTCGATTGCAAGTTTTTGACCTACAGAATCAAGGCTTTCTTTGGTTTTTGCTTTTATGGATAAGTTTTCTAACGGAAGGTTGAGAATTTTACAAAGTCTTGCTTTCATTTTAGGTATATACGGCATCATTTTAGGTGCTTGAGCAATAATATTACTGTCTATGTTCACGATATCATAACCTTTTGTTTTTATAAGGTTATACACGTGTTCTAAAAGCCTTGTGCTGTCAATGTCTTTATATTTCGGGTCAGTGTCTGGAAATAGCATGCCGATATCATCAAGAGCCAACGCACCCAGTATGGCATCAATTATTGCGTGAATTAAAACGTCGGCATCCGAATGTCCCAGAAGTCCTTTTTCGTGGGTAATTTTTATTCCGCCGATTATGAGTTCTCTGCCTTGTGCCAATTTGTGAATGTCGTACCCTATTCCTATTCTTTGCATAATTTTCTCCGATATTTATAAACTTCTCATTATATGATATAATAAACACAGATGAAAAATATCGTTTTTTATACCGAAAACAATTCCAATTTGCTGGCAAGTTTAAATAATACACCTGTCGTAAGACAGAAAATCCATTCTGTATCTTATCCTGCGGAAGCTTATGATGATTACGGAGTTTCGGGGGTGTATTATTATCCGTCATTTAATTTTAGTATTTTGCTAATCGTTCTTGGGGTTATTGTTTTTGTTTTGCAAATTTTATCTCTGTTTGGTATAATTATAATTACACTTTTTACAATTCCGAAAAAGTCAATCAAATGTCCAAAATGCAGGCATGAGAATTTTAGAGTAAAAGGTGAATTCCCTGAAAATTGTCTTTATTGCGGAACAAAACTCAGAAAGTAAATTAAAATCTTAACAAAATCTATTTTTATTTGTCATATAATAACTGTATGAGAATTTTAGGGATATTGATTTTGGCATGTTTAATACTGACAGGAACACCTTGTCTTGCTGCGTATTTAGGCGACATTCCGCAGGCAACAATGCAAATAGCACGAGATGCGGGGTTTAATAACAGTTTATATAACGAAATCCCGAAATCCAAAACCGTTAGGGTCGGAATTGGTACAAATAATTTCTCAACTTA
>CAMAGQ010000177.1 GCA_945833895.1 uncultured bacterium | reverse complement strand
GACTGGGTAATTCCGCCGACTTCGGTTGCAACAATTTTGTGCTTTGATGCTCTGATACTGTCAAGTAACGTTGTTTTACCGTGGTCAACGTGCCCCATAATACTGATTACAGGTGCTCTTTTCTTTAATAACTTCTTATCAACTTCTGTCAGTGCTTTTGCCTTTTCTTCTTTTTCCATTTCTTGTTCAATAAAGGCATCTAAGTCTTCTTCAAGAATCTCTAAACCGTATTCCGCACAAACTTTCTTGATAACATCAACGTCAATAAGTTGGTTAACCGTTGCCATTACACCGTTTAACATTAAAAATTTAACGATTTCGGCAGGAGTTTTGTTGATTTTTTCTGATAGTTCGGAAATTGTCATTGCCTGATTGACAACGATTTGCGTAACCTCTTCAACCTCTTGAACCTTGGCTGCTTTCTTTTTGTGGTGTTGTGCCGCCGCTTTTTCTAAAGAAATTCTTTCCTGTTCTTCTTTTTTGTTAAACTCTTTATCCTTTTTCTTAGAATCTGAACGGCGTTTTGAATTAGAACCGCCGGAAGTTTTGTTGTCGTAGATTTCTTGAGGAATTATACGACGTTGCAACGGTTTCTTTGATGAAAAATCTTTAGAGTCGCCTGATTTGTCAGAATTTGGTGTAAATTTCTTTTCGCTTCTTTCACCTTTTTGGTAAGGTTTTCTCTCTCCGTCAACAGGTCTTTCACCCGCAGGTTTTCTGGTCGGTTTTTCGCTTGTTTTCAATTCTGTTGATGAAGGTAGAGGTTTTCTTGGAGCACGTCTAACGATTTCCAGTCTGTTTACAGGTTTTGCCTCAACTGCTTTTGGACGTTCAACACGTTCAATTCGTTCAACTTTTTTCTGAGTTGTTACGGCTGTTTTCTTTTCTGCTGCAGCAACTTTTTCAACCGGAGTTTCTTCAGGCTGTTTTGCTTTTTTTACGACGAAAGCCTTTGGTTTTTGAACTTTTTTAACTCCGCCGTTTGCGATAAAATCTTTCAACCTGCGGATTTGGTCAAGTGTAACTGTACTTGAATGAGTTTTATTTGTAACTCCGAGTTGTGCAAATTTTTCCACAACCTCTTTGCTCGGAAGTCCGAGTTCTTTTGCTAATTCACTTATTCTAACTGTTTCGTAACTCATCTAGTACTTGTCCTTTCAATTCGTTTGGTACAGGGGCTTTCAGGTGCTTTTCCATTTTGTTTTTTTTGAAAGCTTTTTCTATACACGTTTTATTATAGCAAAGATATACTGATCTGCCAAATGTTAAAGTATCCGGATTGATTTTCAGTTCGCCGTCAGAATTATCGGCAGTAATTTTTATTAGTTCATCTCTGTTTTTTAACTGCCAACAACCGATACAACGTCTTTCTGTCACTTGTAATCCTCTTTATTACTCTACCTGTGCCAATTTTTCCAATTTCAACTTTTGATCGTATTCAATCAGCAAGTCAATTAACTCATCAAGTTCGCCGTCAATAACAGTCCACACGTTCAAATTGTGATTCAATCTGTGGTCTGTCAATCTGCCTTGCGGGAAGTTATAGGTTCTGATACGTTCAGAACGGTCGCCCGAGCCGACTTGAGAACGTCTTAGGTCAGTGATTTCCTGAGTTTGTTTTTGAACTTCCATATCATAAAGTTTGGCTTTCAAAATTTCTAAAGCACGTTCTTTGTTTTGAAGTTGAGAACGTTCTTCAGTACAGAAAATCATAATTCCTGTCGGTTTGTGGAAAACTCTTGCCGCGGTTTCAACCTTGTTAACGTTTTGACCGCCTGCACCGCCGGATCTTGCTGTCGTAATTTCAACGTCATTCATATTCAGGTTAACTTCAACATCATCAACCTGCGGCATTACTGCAACAGTTGCGGTTGAGGTGTGAACACGACCTTGAGATTCTGTTGCCGGAACTCTTTGAACCCTGTGAACCCCTGATTCGTATTTTAACCTTGAATAAATGGCATCACCTTTCATTGAGATAATTACTTCTGAAACGCCGCCTGCTTCACAATCGGTTTTGCTCAGAATTTGAGTCTGCCAACCCATTTTATCGGCGTATCTCAAATACATACGCATCAAGTCGCCTGCAAAAATGTTGGCTTCATCACCGCCTGCACCGCCTCTGATTTCAAGCATAATGTCCTTGTCGTCCATCGGGTCACGCGGAAGAAGAAGAACTTTCATTCTTTCTTCATATTGAGGAATTTTTGCCTCATTTTCTTCCATTTCCTGCTTCAAAAATGCTCTCATTTCTTCGTCTTTTTCTTCAAAAAGCATCTGTTTTGCATCTTCGATTGCGTCGGTGGTTTCTTTCCATTTGTAATATAATTCAACGGTTTCTTCCATTGATTTTCTTTGCTTTGATAAATCTCTGAAACGATTGTAATCCTGAATAACCTCAGGATTAGAAAGCGTTTCGCCTAATTCCTTATATTTCTTCTCTATTTGAAGAATTTTATCTAACATATCTTTCATACTTGAATGATAACAAGAACAGGGTTGATTGTAAAGTAACGAGCAAATAACAAAGTTATCGTGTCGGGGTAAATATATGGGAAAATTCGAGTATTTGTAAAGATTTTGTCGTTTTGAGAGGGGAAAGGGGGCTTGCTCCCTCTCCTAATGTGGAGAGGGTTAGGGTCAGGGCTCAATAAAATGCGTCATTCTGAGCAGAATATTTTGGAATAAGTCAGAAATTTGCACGAAGTGCGAAGAATCCTGAACGACTTTGTTTGTAAGGAATTCTTCGGGCATTAAAAATTGTTGCCCTCAGAATGACGGAAATCTAAACCCTCTCCCGAATTTCTAACTTTCACTACGTTCAAGTTGAAATTCAACCCTCCCCCAAAGTGGGAGGGCAAAATGTTCAATATCTATACAATATACCAACATGTTATCCTGAACTTTACAATGTGAACCGAAATTTTTGCCATGCTGAACTTGTTTCAGCATCTTCCCACAGGAAGTCTTGTAAGGGATTCTTCGGGCATAAAAATTTGTTGACCTCAGAATGACGGAAATCTAAACCCTCTCCCGAATTTCTAACTTTCACTACGTT
>CAMAGQ010000176.1 GCA_945833895.1 uncultured bacterium | reverse complement strand
ACTTGTTCTCTAACTTCGGCTATTGTGTGTTTTATCATAATTTTTATCCCTCTTACTATTTTTTATTAAAATATTTCATTTTCTGACGGGTATTGCCCGCTTTTAACGTCTGTATCAAATTGCTTAGCACAGGTTAAAATCAGTTCTTTCATATCTGCGTATTTTCTGGCAAATTTTGGCGTAAAGTCTGAATACTTGCCGAAAACATCATCGCTTACCAAAACTTGTGCATCGCAATACTTTCCTGCACCGCAAGAAATTGTTGAAATATTGAGATTTTCGGTTATAAATTTCGCACTTTCTTGTGGAACCATTTCAAGTACAACTGCAAACGCCCCTGCTTTTTCAAGTTGTTTTGCCTGTTCTAGAATTTTTTCTGCGGATTCTTGTGTCTTTCCCTGTATTCTATAACCGCCAATAGTGTTCAGAAACTGTGGAGTAAAGCCCAAATGTCCGACAACAGGAATTCCTGAGTCAACACAGCGTTTAATAACTTCAAGAATGTACTCGCTGAAACCTTCAATTTTTACCCCGTTAGCCCCGAGTTTAATCATATTCCCGCAATTTTTAATCGCCGTCGGAATATCCGAATGATAACTCATAAACGGCATATCCGTAATTACCATTGCTCTTGATACCCCTTTTGCAACTGCTCTGGTAAATATCGACATCTCATCAACTCCGATTGCGTTTGTTGTTTCGCAGCCTAAGGCAACCATTGCAAGGCTGTCACCAATCAATATAACGTCAATCCCTGCTTCGTCAAGGTATTTTGCCGTAGAATAATCGTACGCGGTCAGTACCGAAAATTTCTCATTATTTTCTTTAAATTTCCTGATAGTATTTACAGTAACTTTTTTAACCATATTACCCGCCTATTTTGAAGATTTTCTAAACCAGTAATAAATCGTTCTTGCAACTCTGTTTGAACTGTGACGAACAAGCCCTTCTTTGCTGTCTTCAATAAGTTTTTTAGCACAAATTTTGATACCCATTTTCTTGATTTCAGATGCATCAAGAACAACAGGATAAGAGCCTGATTTTTGGTATTTATCGGCAAGTTTTTCAGGCAAGAAATTGTTAACCAAAACCGCATCGACGATTTTATCAGAGCCGGCATGGTTTATCAACGCTTTCAAGTGGTCTGAAACCTTGTAATTATCCGTTTCTCCCGGTTGGGTCATAATGTTGCAGACGTAAATCTTTTTAGCCTTTGATTTTGCAATTTCTTCAGATATTTCTTTTATAAGTAAGTTCGGAATTACACTTGTGTAAAGACTTCCCGGTCCGAGAATGATAAGTTCGGCATTTCTTATTGCCTCAATTACTTCAGGCAAAGCCTTACAGTTTTTAGGTTCGGTGAATAATCTTTTTATTTCTCCGTGAGCCTCAGGGATTGTGGATTCCCCGTGAACGATTCTGCCGTCTTTCATTTCTGCAACAAGTTTCATGTCATCAAGAGTTGCAGGCAAAACCCGTCCTCTGATTGACAAAACACGAGAAGATGCTCTCACCGCAGAAACCATATCGCCTGTAATTTCACATAACGCAGTGATGAAAAGGTTTCCGAAACTGTGACCTTCAAGACATTTGCCGTCGTCAAATCTGTATTTGAATAATTTGTTAACCAAATCTTCATCATCAGCAAGTGCCGTGATACAGTGCCTGATATCACCCGGAGGTAAAATTCCTAAAGATTCTCTCAATTTCCCTGAACTTCCGCCGTCGTCACCAACGGTTACAACAGCAGTAATGTTATTTGTAATGTTTTTTATTCCGCTAAGAAGCATTGAAAGCCCTGTTCCACCGCCTACAGCAACAATTCTCGGGCCTCTGTTTAATTTTCTTCTTCTGTATAAATTTTCTAAAAGAACATCGTTATTTCTATCTTCTTCCAAGTCCAAAATCGAAAGGTTTGTTTTTGTCCAACCCTTGAAAAATACGGCAGCACCAAACATTATGATAGCAAACGCAAGCCATTCGGTAGAAATTTTTGTGGCAATTTTGCGTATAAACTGCATTATATTGAAAATCGGTTGTAAATCAAACAACATCAATATTCCAAGTGTAATAAACGCAGCACCGATAAAAATAAGTAAAAACCATCTTTTTACCTGTAAGCCCGGAATGAGCCACCCTGCCTGTTTTGGAACTTTTATTTTCTTCATCATACTTTCTGTTTCCTTTAAAAATTATTCTACCCAGCCTGATTTTTGTGCATTCATGTAATTATACGGAAGCGGTTCAACAAGTTCTCTAGCCTGTATAATTAACTCTTTTGCGTTTGAAAGTTTATTTGAAAAGTGAATAGAATTTGCTCTTACAACTGTTTTTCCGCCTTCGTTATTTGTTACAAAAGAGTTTTGAAGTAAATCTTTCAATCTTTGAACTGAAATATTTGTATTTTCCAAATCTCTTGCCGAAAAATCAATATTACCGTCTTTGTCGTAAATCTTTTCAAGGTGAACTTCGTGAGCAACTTGAATATTCTCTTCTTCTCCAATCTGAGCAAGATTATCGCCTGTAGCACCGTAATAAACAAGCCACTGCGAACATTTTTTTATTGCTTTTGCAATAACTCTGGAGGTTTCGATATCTTCCGCAGCCTGACGGTACATTGCCCCGTGCGGTCTTACGTGTTCGATTTCCATGTGGTATGCTTTGGCAAAAGTCATTAACGCTCCAACCTGATACATAACAAGTGCTTCCAATTCATCCTGTGCTAAGTCCATTTTACGGTATCCGAATCCTTGAATATCATCAAATCCGATATGAGCACCTACGACAATGTTCTTTTCTTTAGCGAGAAGCAGTGCTTCTTTTATTGTCAAAGGGTCGCCTGCGTGAAATCCGCAAGAAATGTTTACGGAACTCACATAATCAAGAAGTCTTGATTCCGAACTGTTTTTATATATCCCGAAACTCTGTGCCAAATCACAGTTAAAGTCTATATTTTTAATTGATTTTTTTTCTAATACATTTTGCATACTCTAAAATCCCGTTTGCTAATAACCAAAACAATTATACAACATAAAGATAATAAATCTATCTCTTTATATATTTTTAATACAAGGGGTGGGGGGGTAAATATAATCAGGTT
>CAMAGQ010000175.1 GCA_945833895.1 uncultured bacterium | reverse complement strand
GTCTGGACAAACTTTACGCCTGACCATATTGATTGGCACCAAGGTTTAGAAAATTACTTCAAAGCAAAGGCTAAAGTATTTCTTGAACCTCAATCTCCAAAATACAGCGTACTGAACGCAAAGGATGAAAAATTACTGGAGTTTTCAAAACAGGCAAAAGGTAAGATTTTTATGTTTGCCGGAAATATCGGGGATAATTGCTGTTACGTGGAAAACGGCATGATTATATTTAAGCGGGACGGAGTAGCCGAAAATATTATCACAATTGAAGAATGTCCTTTGCTTGGCGAACACAATTACCAAAATATTATGTGTGCAATAATTTGTGCAAAACTGACAGGAATAGACAACGAAACGATTAAAAAAGCAATTATGGAATTTAAAGCACCTGCACACAGGTTAGAAAAAATTACCGATAAAGACGGAATAACCTTCTACAACGATTCAAAAGCAACCAATCCGGAAGCTGCGATTGTGGCAATTAATTCGTTCAATAATACCGATGTTGCCCTGATTGCAGGCGGTAGAGATAAAAATACAGATTTGAGCGAATTTTGCAATTCAGTAAAACAACATATTAAAACAGTCATTCTGATAGGTGAAGCGACAGACAGATTTGAAAAAGAACTCAGAGCAAGCGGTTTTTCAAATATAATAAGGGAAACGACGTTGGAAAGTGCTGTTGATTGCGGTATCAAATTGAAACCGGATGTCGTATTACTGTCACCGGCGTGTGCAAGTTTTGATATGTTTACAAGTTACGAACACAGAGGAGATGTTTTCAGAAACTATGTCTTATCGCGAGTATAAATCTCCACAGCGTCAAAGCAGAGAACGCAGAGAACACAGAAAACAACATTATAATTCAGGCGTTATTATTACTGCTCCTGATAGGCAGTTACTGGTTATTGTGACGTTTCTGGTAGTTATCGGTATTCTTGCAATTTTTTCTGCAACCGCTCCGAAATGCCAAAGAGAAGGCTTATTACTAATCACAACGGCACTGAAACAGGGAATTTACGCTTGTGTCGGCGTTTTTGCAATGGTATTTTTCTCAAAATTTGATTATAAAAACCTTGAAAAATTTAATACAAAATTTCTATATATCGTTATCGGGTTGTTGTTAATTCTGCAATTCACGCCATTAGGTGTTGTAATTAACGGTGCAAAAAGGTGGATAAACCTCGGGTTTATGCAATTGCAACCGTCAGAATTGGCAAAACCGCTATTCTGTATGCTTTTAGCAACAATGTTTAAGGATAAAATTGACCTTAGTATTTTTAATCGTTACGGTACAAAATATATTCTGCCAATGATAATAGTTCTGGGAATAATATTCAAACAGCCTAATTTAAGTATGGTGCTGATTTTATCAGCAACGGTTGCGGCTTTATATATACTTGCTCAAGGGCCGTGGCTTCCTGTTTATATTCTAGGCGGACTTGGCGGTGCAGGTGTTTTGTCATTTTTACCTAAGGTACTTCAAGGCTATCAGATGGACAGAATTAATATCTGGTTAAACCCCGGAAGTGACGCACTGGGTAAAGGTTATAACATTATCCAATCGTTAATCGCGTTTGCTTCAGGCGGTTTGATGGGAACAGGGTACGGAAGTTCTATTCAAAAATTGGCATACTTGCCTGAATGTCATACGGATTTTATCTTCGCAATTATTGCAGAAGAATTCGGGCTATTGGGCTGTATATTTATTGCAGGGTTGTTTGTTGCACTTGTTTCAAGAGGAATGTGGGTCGCAAAAAGATGCCCTGATATGTACGGGAAGTTACTGGCTGTCGGAATTACGTTTATATTCGGATTGCAGGCATTTTTCAACATGGCGGTTGCAAGTTCGTTCATGCCTGTAACAGGTGTAACTTTACCGTTTATAAGTTACGGCGGTACGTCAATTATCGTATCGCTTGCAATGGTTGGAATTTTATTAAATATATCAAGACAGAGAATTCAAAGACTGGGAACACAAAACAATGAACAATAAAACTTTTTTTATAACAGGCGGAGGCACAGGCGGACATATTTATCCTGCGGTTGCCGTTGCTGATGAATTATTAAAATCGGAGACCACAGAAAAAATTTACTATGTCGGAAATCCGAACAATTTGGAATTTTCAATCGTACTGAATAAAAATTACGAATTTTTACCCGTTATTTCGTCAGGAATGCCAAGAAAAGTCGGTGTTGCTATCGTAAAATGGGCAATACAGATGTTTCACGCATTTATTAAATGCTGTATTTATATTCAAAAATACAAACCTGATGTGATTTTCGGAACAGGCGGCTACGTATCCGCGCCTGTTTTAATGGCTGGAATTGTGATGAAAGTTCCTTTTGTTATGCACGATTGCGATGCTAACCCGGGACTTGTAACAAGGAAATTATCACCGTTTGCAAAAAGCGTTTCAATCGCTTTTGATGAGGCTAAAAACAAATTGAATAACAAAAATTGCCACGTGAACGGAAACCCTATCAGGAATGAGTTTTCAACTCTGACAAAAGAACAGGCAAGGTTAAACTTAGGGTTAGCCGATAAATTGACCCTATGTATTATGGGCGGTTCACAGGGTGCTCAAACAATAAACAAAGCAACTGTGGAAATCTTAAAACAACTGTCTTGCGATTACGGTTTACAGGTAATTTTTCAAACAGGGAAGAAAAATTATGATGAAGTTGTCGAACAGTTAAAGTCGATTTATCCTGAATATAATTCAGACAAAAATTTGATTGTCCGTCCGTATTTTGAAGATATGGTGACAGTTTTAAAAGCATCGGACATTGCGGTTTCAAGAGCGGGTTCGTTGAGTATTTCTGAATTATGTGCAAGCGGAATTGCTCCGATTTTTGTACCGTATCCGTACGCTGCTGCAGACCACCAGAGAAAAAATGCGAAAAATATTGTTGCTCAAGGTGCAGGGTTATATCTTGAAGATAGCGAAGTCACACCAACAACACTTCTTGAAATGATTAAATCGCTTGTTGAAAATCCGCAAAAACTACACGAAATTCAGCAAGCATCACTTAATCTTGCAAAATTTGACGGAATAAAAAATATAGTTAAACAAATCCTTGAAGTTTAGTTATTTTCAAGTTTTTTCAAATATTCTTCATTTGCT
>CAMAGQ010000174.1 GCA_945833895.1 uncultured bacterium | reverse complement strand
TTGCCATAAGAACAACAAAGATTGATACAATAAGCATTACAACAAATGCTTCAAATAATGAAAAACCTTTTTTAAATTTTTTATTCATACTCTTTATTACCATAAAATTACTACCGCTCCATCGCCGCCGGAAGTTGCAGGACATTTCATCTTCATATCATCCGTGCCAGAATATGCTTTAGAAGTTTTGTTTCGTGCTTTAGCAGTTTGACCACTTTTACATTTATCTTTGCCTTTTGGAGTACATACATACATATCACCTGAGGAAACTACTGTTTTACAAGTCATATTCATATAATTAGTATCAAACTTACAGCCATAAAATTTAGCATTCGCCGCATTATACACTGTAGGAACCTCTTTAAGGACAGAAGTACCGTCATGCCATTTAACAACAGGAGCGCCATAACTCCATTTATTAGAAGATGCATTGTAAGAATATGGAACAGTTACAATAAATTTATACCAAGTACCGTATTTGCCAGGATCATAAGAATTAACAAGATTGTTCGCTGCTCCATCAGGAATATTTCCAACACCACATACATAAGTAAATGTCGTAGGTGTAATTTTTGAATTATCCATATCACAATACCCTTCTCTAGACATAACCAGAGGAGTTGTTATTGATTTTTTCTCACAATTTGGTGTTGTCGTAAAGTTCGGGCGTTTAAAATATGCCTGAAGCACTTTAAAAGTTATATTTTCCCAGTTTAGACCAACACGACGAGAATTTTGAATAACCTTTTGAAACCTACCGTATTCATAATATATCTCACCATTTGTATCAACTACGTATTGAGTTTCTCCGGCACCGGAATCGCCCGCATTTGAAGGAACTTTAGTCGTCATCATTTCATAACCGTCAACATCTTCTATAACATCCTTAAACCCTGATTCTTTAGGTTCAATAGATGCCATACCCGACAACTCAAAATCCGTTGAAGGCCCGCCTACAAGCGTATAGGTAAATTTACTGTCAACAGCACCATTTCCACCCTTGCCACCTTTTGCCAACAGGGCTTCTATCGGCTCCTTACCTTTATACAAATATTTAATCGTTGTATCGTCACCATCTCCGCCGGAGCCATAATTATCTTTTTTAAGTTCACCGCCTCTTCCCGGAGTAATCCTCAAAGTGACATCCCCCGGTATCTGAGGAAAGAACGTCGACACAGACCTTCCCGCAGTACCACTGACTCGATAACGCAGCAATTGTTTTGTTTCAACCGAACCAACATCAAACTGACTTTTCATTTGAGTAGTCGAAGTCGACGAATCATCATACCAAGGCAAATCTTTTTTCTTATAGTTCTTATTCATCCAAGTTACCCACGGTGTCCAAGCAATTGGAACCCCGTCAGATAAATAAGATGTCGCTTGCACATGCTGCTGCTTCGGTTCCAAATCAGCAAGATTTACCTGCGTTGTGGTTCCGTCACCATTCGATACGTCAACATCAGCAATCATTGCACCGGCACCACCGCCGCCTACTGCGTGCATTATATAGTAGATAGCATTTTTCGACGGTTTAAATTCACAATAATCGTGAGTTTGCTTCTTCTCCTCAGAAATACCGCTATCCGTGTACATATACGACCAAAGTTCCTTGCCTTTAGCTCCTTCCTTCCAATAGCACTCGTAACGTCCGTGCGGACTGCGCGTGTCTTTAATCTTGAAAACCTTTTTAGTCACAGGCGGTAATGCCAGCATTATCAACGTGATAACCGTCATTACAATCAGTACTTCTGCTAAGGTATATGCTTTGGTCTTCCAACCGGTATTTTTGCGAAAACGTCCCGCCATTATCATCCTCATCCCCGCGGCTGTCGCCCCAGAGTCCTCATATCTGCCATTTTATATATTCTTATTATATACCCCCATGATAACATATATTACAATATTTTTCAAGTGTATGCGGTGCAGTTTATTTGTGAGTTCCCAATATCTCGGGATTATTCCCAGAGTAGAAGGGTTGAATTTCTCGGCAAAATAGTTTATAATAGTTTACACAAACGTAATCGAGGAGATTTATTATATGTTGAATAGCAGAAGTTCTAAAATCGCAATGACCCTATCCGAAATCCTACTTTGTATCGGTATCATCGGCGTTATCGCCGCTATTACACTGCCAATACTAAAAAAAGTTATCCCAACAAAGGAAGAGTCGTTCCATAAAAAAACGAACTACACAGTAGAACAGGTCGTATCTCAGTTGTACGACGACGAAGCAATGTACCCGAGAAAAAGCGATTTTAACGCTCAGGGGTTCCAAAACCTTGAAAAAGTCACAATCAGCGGCGTTGAATACGGCGGAAAAGTCGAAACAGCTAGTGCTACAGAACTCCGAAAAGCTAAAGAAAAATTCTGCCGGCTATTTGCCAGCAAGTTCGAATTCTCATCAGAATCAGGACCTCTTGTTTGCGAAAACCAAAAAAATGACTCCAAATCAGGAAACAACGTAACTTTGGCTTTAGGTAAAAGGTCTTTTCGTTCAAAAGATAACGTCGATTGGTATCTGCCGGTAACTGATTTCAAATACGGTGCCGCTCAAATTATGGTCGACGTTAATAATGTTGACGGCCCGAATTGTTCTAAAGAAGATGCCGGTTGCTCTAAGCCCGACAGATTTATATATTATGTAAAACCAAACGGTTCAATTACATACGAACAACCTAAAGAGGTCTTGAAAAATAAATTTCAAATTATAGTTAACGCAACAACAGAGGGCTGCCCCAATGGTGGTGCTTGCAATAAAAAAGGCGGAAGTTTCTACATTGCACCTGTTAACTCATCAGGAAATGCAGGAGCGTTCGGCGGGAAAAACCTTGGCAAAAGCAACATACAAAGTAATACAAAATTTATCATAAAAGCAGTTCCAGCACCAGGATACTATGTAAATTGGTCTATGGATAGACAACTTAAGGCTCCGGCAAAACGAGTTAAGGTATATAACTCTGATGTGTATGTTGATTTAAAATTCCTCAAAAAATCGACCTACTGTGTTGTTGTTGATTATGAAAACTGTGACCAGGATGATGTAACAAACTGTGCCACGGCTCAACTTACCTCAGGTTGCGGCTATAAAAAAGTAACCAACAAACAAGGTGTATACAAACTCAACAGTGATG
>CAMAGQ010000173.1 GCA_945833895.1 uncultured bacterium | reverse complement strand
CAATTTGCATGTTTCCTCTCCTAATGTGAAGAGGGTTAGGGTGAGGGTTCGGACTTTAATTTCCTCCCCCGACGGGGATGGGAAAATGAATTTCCTCATCACATTAGGCAATGGGCATAAAACTCAACTCCCCACATTAAATTGTAATAATTTCTTAACCTAAATTGTTTGACACTAGCAAAAAATATATTTAAGTGCGTTAATAAAATATATAACAAATTCAAGAAAGGTTAGCGGATATGCAGGTAGATAATATTCAACAAAAAACGTATTTTACTGGAGTTACAAAAAAATTATCAAAAAAAATTTTCGTAGACGGCAAAAAAGATGTTCGCGAACTTCTGGACAGAACTAACCCTAAAAATACGTACGCAGGAGAACTTCCGCCTGTAATTTTTCATGCACTTCCTGCTGAAAAACGTCCTGAATGTATAAGAGATATCTATAAAGTTTTTGACGAAACCGCAGATATGATACGGGGGTTTAAAGCAAGTATAAACGGTTTAAGAGATGAATATATAAACCGTCGTCCTCAAGCCGCTGTAGAAAAACTTAAGCAAATGTTTGTGAAATACGGAATTATTAAAGATACCGATAATTTTGATATAAAATATTTGGGTGCGGGAGAATATAAAAAAGCGTACAAAATAGAAGGGATTAAGGATAAAAATACCGGTGAAGAACTTTGTTTGAAAATTTTTCACCTTGTAGACACTACACCTGAATGGCACAAATATAAAACTCACGGCAATTACGCAGAGATAAACACCTCTATTTATTGGAAAAACAACAAGGAATGCAAACCCAACGTGGGAAATTCTACTGGGGCGATATAAACCACGGTTATTTTGTTGATAAATTTGTCGATAAAGGTATAGCCTCACCGAAAGTTATGGTTAATGAATACAATCTGGGCATAAAACTTACCGATGAAGTTCAGGATGATATAGGACACAATAAACTATATGGTTATAGTATTGATCCGGGCGGAGTTCGTGTTGTAAACAGGGTTAAAAACGGTAGTAAAATCGCAAGAAAAATTCTTAAACATATAAAAAATACACCATACAAATATAGACCGATTGAATGGTATAAAATTCACCACTTTGAAATCTATGGCGATACGGCACAAAAGCAAGCAGGTTTGTCTCTTTGCATAAAAGAACTTCCAAACAAAGACCACTTTGTGCAGGAATGTTTGAAATTCCACACGCCGCTGGCTGATATGGGGATAGGTTATGCCCTGAAATATCTTTCAAAAGACTCGGCAGAAAAGTATTTTGAAATTCTGATGAAAAGAAATCATCCTGATACTCAAACGGTACTTTTAAACGAGATTCCGCTTTTGGCAAGAGAAAGACTGGACAAACTGAAAATTGATGATTTGGATGTTCCAAAGGGTGAAATTGATGCTCAACGGTTAGAAAAATTCTATAGAATTGCCGAAAAATATGTACTTCCGGAAACGGAAAATCATCTTGCCAGTTATATCCACTTATTGCCGAATGATAAAATTATACCGGCGGCAAAGAAATTAATCGATAAGCACAATTACACAATTAATGATAGATTGCTGCATAAGATTAAATTTGTAAAAGAAAAAGAATATTCTTTCTCCGATAAGATGGAAGTCTTGAATATGTTTGAAAAAGTTGAACAAAATCCGTTCTTGAAAGACAAACTCAAATACGTAAGAACCTTTGTCATCAGAAATTCTCTGGAAGATTAGTCTGTGTTGTTTTTACAAATAATCCGCGTTGCAACCTCATAGTTAATCGGCTAGAATATTAAATTTCGTTATTCTGAGCAGAATATTTGGAAAGTTCAGCCAGAAATTTGTACGAAGTGCGAAGAATCTAAAACAAGCCTTCCCTAAGATCCTTCGCTATGCTCGGGATGAAGTGGTTTGGACATAAGCCAAATTATTGCGGGGTTTTGCCTTAATCAATATTGGAGGGGATTTTGTTTTTTATCATAAATAATAGCAAAAAAATATTTTTACGTGTTTTATAATAAAAATAAAAAAAGGAGTGTTTGTATGTATAAAATTATGCCTCGTATGCCTGAACAACAAATGTTTAACGGTAAAATTATGAAAATGAAAAAATTTGCAAAGCAAAAATTGGAGTCGAAGAAATTCTTTGCTGCTGCAGGCGGTAGCGGTGGTGGAGGTGGAAACGACCCATTTGATAACAATAAATTTGCGGAGTTTGTGAAAAATTTAAAAAAGAAATTTATCCCTGAGGACGTCATAGAAAGATTTAATAAAGTTAATAATAGTGCTAAATTTCAAAATATCTATAATACAATCAATAAAATAGTTAAGAAATAATATAATTATCAAAAGCGGTAAATCATAGATTTACCGCTTCCTACTGATTAATTTTCACGTTATACGACCTTATTTCGACAGATTAGTTGCCTTTTAATACTTGCCAAGCATTTTTAAGTCGTAGCATAAATGATGAGTTTTCTATTTTTTCTGTGGTAGCGACTTGGTTAGTTTGTATCTTTTCTGCCTGTTTTGCAACAGTTCTTGGTTGTACTATTCCTCTTATATAATCACTCCCTGTATATTCAGTTGCACGGTCTAAGATTTTTGTAGAATCAACTGCCCATTCAAGTCTTTCTAAGAATATTTTTTATCCTGCGTTCTGAAATTTGTTTATTTTGCATAGCTTTTCTGAAATTTTCTATGTCAGTATTATAATATCTTTCAGTTTAAAGTTTTTGAAATACGGAATAATATGTGCATTTATAAAAGTGTTGTACGCTTTAATCGTGTTGATTTTGATATTTCTGTTTTTACAATTTTCTAAAAATATTTCACAGGCCGCAACAACTGTAATATCCGAATTTTTACATTGGATATTTTTATCAATAATCCTGAATTTATTTTCAACTCTTGTAGTTTCAACATATTCAAATTTATTTCCAAATGGTTTTATGTTCTCCGAATCTTGAATAAATTTTTCGGCAGTATCCTTATCAATCTCGCAAAACATAACAATGTCATCTAGAGTAAATGTTTTTAATCTTTTTGCTACTTTGAGTATTTTATCCATTTAGAATCTCCTGTGCTATGTTTTCATCAATCTGTGTTAATCCGTTTGCCTGCACCACTTTTTCAAAAGCATCAATTGTATTTACTATTTG
>CAMAGQ010000172.1 GCA_945833895.1 uncultured bacterium | reverse complement strand
TTTAAATTGCATTTCATAAAGATGTTTATAGTAACCTTTGTTAATTTGCATTAATTCGTTATGCGTGCCAAGTTCAACAAGTTCACCTTCATTGATTACCGCAATTCTATCTGCATTATTAATTGTTGACAATCTGTGTGCAATTACAAATACAGTTTTGTTTTGAATAAGATTATCCAATGCCTTTTGAACGATTGCCTCTGACTCATTATCAAGTGCTGACGTTGCTTCATCAAGAATTACAATAGGAGCATCTTTTATCATGGCTCTTGCAATCGCAACCCTCTGTCTTTGCCCTCCTGATAATGTTGTTCCACGCTCTCCGACAGTTGTATCAATTCCGTCTTCAATAGTCGATAAAAATTCATCAAGATGAGCCATTTTTATAACTCTGTTCAAATCTTCATCCGTAGCATTTTTATTCCCCATCAAAATATTTTCTCTTATAGTTCCCGTGAACAAAAAATTATCCTGAAATACGAAAGAAATATTATCTCTCAGGGATTTAATATCAAAGTTCTTGATATCAACACCGTCAAACTTAATCGCACCGCTTTTGATATCGTAAAATCTTGGCAACAAGTTAACAATCGTACTTTTTCCGCCGCCTGAATTTCCGACAAGTGCAATCGTTTCACCCTTATTTACATGCAAAGAAAAATTCTTTAATACAGGAACATTTTCTTCGTATTCAAAAACAACATTTTCAAAATCGATTGAATTTTTTAAATCGCTAAGCGGAATTGCATTGTCGCTGTTTTTAATTTTCGGAACTAAATCGAACAACTCAAACACACGCCCTAAAGCAACAAATGTGGTTTGAATATCTGTCAAAGTTCGTCCTAAATCCTTAACAGGCTTGTAAAGTAATAGCAATGAAGTTACAAAAGATGCAAAACTTCCCGCTGTCATTTGCCCTGTCAAAATAAGGTGATTTCCGTAAAACATAACAAGAGCAATACCTATTGAGCATACAAAATACATAATCGGTGACATCCAGCCGACACGTTTTGTTAACGAAATTGTAAGATTAAACTGTTCCTTAATTTGTTTTTCAAATTTGGTGTTTTGCTGTTCTTGCAGGTTATAAGCGGTCATAATCTTGTTACCCGCAAAAGTTTCGTTAATGTTTGTTGTCATACTTCCGCCGACAACCATATTTGCATTGGAAACCTTTTTAACCCTTTTTCTAATCAAAGTAACAGGAGTGATTGCAATCGCCATAATTCCAACCCCGATAATCGCCAACTTCCACGAGTTAAACAATAAAACAGCAACTAACCCGACAATACCAAAACTTGTCATAACAAAAGTTTTAATAGTATTAATTATATTTTTTGAAGCGGTTTCAGGGTCGGTGAAAAACCTTGTCAAAACTAACCCTGATGAATTTATGTCATAAAATACAGGGTCAAGTGAGGTCAATTTCTTGAACAACTCGACCTTCAAAGAATTTGAAATTTTATTACCTGTCCAATCAGTAAGATAGTTATTAGAATATCTCAACAGACCTTGAATGAGTGCAAAAGCAACAATAGCAAAAGGAATAGCCGTCGCCAAAACATTTTGTTCAATTGAGAAACCTGCAATCTCCCAGGTTTTACCGTTGATAACACAGTCCATATACGGTTTTAGTGCAAACGCCACAACACCGTCAAGCAAGCCAAGCGGAATTGCCAAAAGCATGTTTAATAAAATTCTTGGAACGTGAGGTTTCAAAAACGGTGCAATCTTCTTTATTAAATAGCCATATCTGAAAGCATCTTTTGATACCGTATTTTTCAATTTGTAATCCATAATCCCTAATACTCCCTATCTCCTGTTATTTTAGTATCGCATAAAAATTACAGATTTACAAATTATCAAGAATTCGCCTGATTTCTTTTATCTTACTCTCATCCATGCGGTGCCCGCCTCCGCAAATTCGTGTGTATTGCTTGATATTCGGAATTTGTTTAACAAGTTCGTTAACTTTACTTGTCCTTACATATTTATCATTATAGGCTTGCACAACATACATGGCTGTTTTGTTATCTTTCAAATGCTCGGAGATATTAAAAACTTTCTTATACTGCTCATTAAAGCCTTTTAAATATTTTACCAACTTGATCTCAAACTTATATTTCGCAGGGTGCTTAATAACATTTTTCAACCAGAATTCAAGAGAGTGCATAGGAGAAACCATCACTAAAAACTCAGGGGGAATTTGTTTAGAAACCTTAGCACCAATATACGCACCAAAACTATGTCCCACAATACCAATCGAATTAACACCTCTAGCCTTTAAATAATTCATTGCTGATTTAACATCAAGTGCAATATCATCTTCACTCACATGCGGAGATGGCGGATTTTTCCCGTAAGCCCTGTAATCAATCGACAAAATACCAAACTTCGATTTTGCCAATTCTTTATACAGAGGCTGATTACTCGTTATATTTTGAGAAAATCCGTGCAAAAACAAAATATAATCTTTGGAATTTTTAGGATTAATATCCCATGCGTTTATTTGTTCAAAAGGCGAAACACTAATTTTAACCTCTTTAACAATCGGTGCTAAATCAGGATCTATCGACAAATACGGTCGTTTAGAACCTTTGATTGAGGTTTTATAAGTTTTTGTCCTGAGGTAATCCTGCATTAATTTTTCAATAAACGGAATACCTTCAAAACTAATTTGTTTTTGGGGTGCAGACGAAAGAAACTCATCCCCGCGAGAATTTTGCGGAAAATTAGCAATATATACTCGCTGCGGATTGTGAATCTTTTTCGGTTGTTGAGGCAAAGTATTATTATAACATTGCTCTACTCTGTGAATCATCATATTTCTCTATCTCTAACCAGATTTCTATTTTAACATAAAAGAAATAAAAAAAACTTTCTCATCAAGGTTCTTTCTATAAATGGTGGGCGTGAAGATGCCGCAGCAGTTAACGAGAACTGGAAGTTCGAGTCTTACTGATGCGGTATGGCACGAAGGTGCCTGACGAGGTTATTTGATTTCAACTAAATCAAATAACTTTCGAGTCGATTTTGCCCACATTTTGAACGCAAAAAAGAACCCCTTTCAAGGTTCTTTCTATAAATGGTGGGCGTGAAGAGACTCGAACTCCCATGCTTTCGCACTAGTTCCTAAGACTAGCGTGTCTACCATTCCACCACACGCCCGT
>CAMAGQ010000171.1 GCA_945833895.1 uncultured bacterium | reverse complement strand
TGGAGACGAGGGGAGTTGAACCCCTGTCCAAAATGGATGTCAATAAATTTCTACGAGTGTAGGTATTTATTCTCTCGATTAGTTCAGGAAAATATCTAAACCCGACAAACTAATCCAAGGTTTTATTTGAAGGAAACTCTAAACCTTGCAACGTTATCTTGATACATCTACATTGCTTCAATGTACTGCGGCTTGCATAATTGACCCATAAAATCGGCAAGCTGGATTCTATGAGTAGCTATTCGTCAAAGGACTACGCTGCTAAAGCATATGCTCTAGAGAAGTCTGCTTCGATTACATTATTTTTAGCATTTAATTTGTTTTGCTCGTTGATAACCGAGAACAGCGCTCGGACTCGCCATCTATTTCCACCGAACATCCTGTCTAATCCAAAACGTCCCCATGAAAATAGTTTCTATAACTATTTTTAATGTGCAATTTCTCATATTATAAATCCTTATTCGCCTTTTTTCAAGTAGTTGTTTATGGTTTTAGATAGCAAATTTTCCCAAATATATTTTGAACTTAGTTATAATGTCTTTCCGTTGTCGGTTTACTTTGTAAATAAGTTGTTGTTTTAATTATTAAGATTGCATTAAAAAACTGACTCTCAAAATTTGGAAGTCAGTTTTTTGTTTATATTCTTAGCACTTTCAAATTTCTAGTAGTATCTGTTATTCGTAACCATATACGTGCCGTTTGAAAGTTCTCTGGCAATTTCTATCGCCTTTTTCAGTTGAATATCGTTTTTATTTTTTAAGTCTTCTTCGGTAAATTCAACCAAAACATCCGGTGTTATGCCTTTTTTGTGGATATCTGTACCGTTTGGAGTTAAGTATTTTTGGATTGTTATGTTAATTCCCGAATTGTTCGGAAGTTTATTAATCTCTTGAACAAGTCCTTTTCCAAACGATTGAGTTCCAACGATAACGGCTCTTTTGTTATCTTTCATCGCACCTGAGAAGATTTCGCTGGCTGATGCCGAACCTTTATCAACAAGGATTACAAGAGGTTTTGATGTCATAACACCACGGGTTGCCTTTTGGGTTTCCTTATAACCGTCCCTGTCGACAGTACTTACGATTGCTCCGCCGTTTAGGAACATATCCGAAATGTAAATCGCATTACTCAACAATCCGCCTGGATTTGAACGTAAGTCAATGATGAACGCCTTTTTATACGGTGAATTCTGCAAAATTTCTGAAATTTCTTTTGAAGCATTACGGCTGATAAAAGAACTTAATCTTATATAGCAAATGTCTTTTGGCATGTTTATATTTTCAGGAATTTTTTGCGAAACGGATTTAATTTCGATTTCTGCTCTTGTAATAGTATATTCTTTTGGCTCTGTATCTTTACGCTTGATAAGCAAACGAACCTGAGTGCCTTCTTCGCCTCTTATCTGGTCGGCAGCCTTGTCAACGGTTATACCTTTGGTGCTTTTGCCGTCAATTGAAAGAATTTCATCATCAGCAAGCAAGCCGGCTTTTTCTGCAGGAGTATCTTCGATTGGTGCAATAACCATCAATTTTCCGTCTTTCACACCGATTTGAATACCGATACCTTTCAGCGAACCTTTTATTGAACCTGTTTCATCGGAAAACTCTTTCGGGTCTAGGAATTTTGTATATGGGTCGTTCAAACTTGCGACCATGGTTTCTATTGCTACATAAGCATCCTCATCTGTTCTAATTACGTTATCGTACTTGTGACGCCATTTGCTCCAATCTTGTTCGTTGTTGGTCGGGTCAACGTATTTTGTGTTAATCAATCTCCAAACATTATCGTATAACTCTACAGGGGTTGATGCCTGAACATTTGACCGTATAATCCATCCAAACAAAAAGATAAAAATAACTAAAAATATTGCACTTCTTTTCATAAATTTTCTCATTCTTATTTACACCTCCAATAATCACATCCTGTATTTTCAGACGAAAACCCTCTTAAAAAGTTTCATTGAAAACACTTGTGAGATTATTATAAATATATATTAACACATATAAACGAAAATGTGAAATATTATTGTTGATTTTGCAAAAAATAACCCGATAAACTAATCTTTACTGAATTGTAGAAGTTTCAGCCCTGAGAATTTTGCTTTGGCTTTTTTGTCAGGCAATTCGTAGCATTTAATACATCTTGCTTCGTAAGTTTCATCTCCGCCAATCATAATCAGCGGTGAACTTTTATCAGCAGGTTTACCGTCAATAAGTCTTTGGGTTCTGGTTGCGTGTTCACAACCGCATTTCATACATACAGCGTGTAATTTATCTACGGTAGTTGCAAGGCATAACAATTCAGGCATTGAACCGAAAGGTTCTGCTTTGAAGTCTAAATCTAATCCTGTTCCGATAACTTTTTTACCTTCGCTCATCAATTGGGAAATAACTTTTGTAATGTTTGAATCAAAAAATTGAAGTTCGTCTATTGCTACAACTTCCGCATCGCGAACGAGGCTAAGGATTTGCAAAGAGTGTTTAACTTTGATAGCATCAAGCCATAATCCGTTGCGAGATTCGATATAATCGCCTTTAGAACGGGTATCAACGTCAGGCGAAATTACCGTAACTTTCTTCTTTGCGATAATGCAACGTCTAATTCTGCGTAGAAGTTCTTCCGTTTTACCGCAACTCATAGGACCTGTTATTAACTCAAAACTATATCCACTCATCTGTTTTCATTTCTCCCGTAACCTTCTTTCCCATTTTATTATAAAACTTAGTGAGGAAATTTGAAAGTAAAAATTTGTAAAAATATTAGTATTTTTATTATATCAATCAAAATTAACTAAATCTTTTAATGAAACCTCAAGTTCATCAGCAATCAAAAACAACTTTCTTAAACTAATATATTCTTTGCCTGTTTCAATAGAAGCGAGATGCTCTCTGGAAAAACTTATCATTTCAGCAAGTTCGTTTTGCGAAAGGTTTTTCAACTTTCTGTAATATTGAATATTTTTTCCTAACATCTTAAGTCTTGACATAAATTTATTTTCTAACAATAATACTTATAAATATGTAAGGTGACATATTACAATTTAAAATATCTATAGGAGATTTTATGAAGATTAAAGAAATATCGAGAATTGAATATGTGTTCGGCAGAGAAGAGGAGGGTACTAATAATTTTCCCTTCCCTGGCTGGGGAAGGGGTAGGGATGGGGTGATAAAATAGCCTTCGTCATTCTTGTATATGTTACGTAATTCGGTGACAAAAATTGTTTTTTCTTAACAATAGAATA
>CAMAGQ010000170.1 GCA_945833895.1 uncultured bacterium | reverse complement strand
AGTATGTAGGATGTGGTAAATCTGTGATTTACCGCATCAAAAGTTCGTCCACGGATATATCAAGAACTTTAGAGATTTTGTACAAAGTGTAAATAGTTGGTGCTTTTTCTCCACGCTCTATGCAACCAATAAAATTTCTTGCAGAATTTATCATAAATGCTAAGTTTTCTTGAGAGATTTTTCGCGATTTACGGATGAGCCGTATATTCTTCCCGACGTTTTGTAGAAAAATTTTTTTATCAATAAAGTCTTGCACCATAGGAATAATTGTTGTATATTTCAATATAAGATTCTACCACCTATAGGTGTTTAATATCATAAAAGAAGGAGTTACCATGACAAAACTGATTTCAATAGACCTAGACGGTGTTTTGAACGATTATAAGGGAAATTACAACGAAACTATGCTTCCCAAAGTAAAACAAGGAGCAAAAAGTTTTCTGCAAAAATTATCACAAGATTATAAGATTGAAATTTTCACAACAAGAAATCTTAAATTAACAACTCTTTGGCTTATTGAAAATGATTTAATTCAGTATATAGAAAATGTTTCTAACGTCAAAAATCAATATGCAAGCGTTTTTGTCGACGACAGGGCGGTGAATTTTGACGGGGATTTGGGTGAAGTTTATCGCAAAATTGTTGATTTTAAGCCGTATTGGAAGAAGTGAACTGTTATATTGATTGACCCCTCACCCTGCCCTCCCCCAAGGTGTGGCAAATCGAACCCGTATCTTCCTACCTCTGGTTGTAGCCATAGAAACTACCCACAATCAAACATTGCGTAGCCTGTTTTTGTCATGCCTGTCTTTTTGGTGTATAATGGACTTATGAAGGTAAATACAAATATCCGGATATATGCATGGGTGGAATTTGCGGTGTGGCTGCTTGCTGCTGCGGTTCTTATTCTGGGTATCAGGTACCATCATCAGCAATCTCAAAAACAGTTTAAACATTATCAAATTTTTATGAGTGATGCGGATGGGCTTATTGTGGGGTCGCCTGTGAAATTCCTTGGGGTTCAAGTGGGTGATATCAGGCAGGTTCGGATTATTTCTTCTGAGGTTTATATTAATTTTGTTATTACTCAGAAAGATTTGGTTTTACCTGTCGGTTCAATTGCGACGGTTGAGTTTTCGGGTTTAGGCGGGTCAAAGGCTCTTGAGATTTATCCGCCAAGTGAAAAATATCCGACTGATAAAATTATTGCTGTTAAAGAGCCAACAAGATTAAACAAGGTTATGGGGTTGTTTAACGAAATTTTCAGGGATTTGGATTCAATTTTTACGACTGTCGGATATGCTTCAAATCAGTTTGTTGAAGAGTCCGGAAATTCGACTGTACAGTACAATCTTGTAATACCTGCATCCGAAAGGGTTCTGCTTGATGCAGATAAAACGATTGATTCAATTATGAATATCAAGAATAATTTTATGAAAAATTTCAACAAGGAAGGAAAGCCTAATGATGAAGATGGAAAAAGTGAGGATAATCAATAATCCTGTTGTACTTTTGAACTTGTGTACAATGCGTGACAAAAACACAGACAGTCAGGGGGTTCGTATTGCGACAAGGAAAATTACCAGATGTCTTTTGTATGAGGCAGCAAAAAACTTACCGCTTGTTGAAAAAGATGTTACAACTCCGTTAGCAACATTCAAGGCTAAAACCGTCGATAGTGATATTAATCTGATTATTTCGCCAATTTTAAGGGCGGGGTTGATATTCACGGATGAGGCGATTGATATTCTTCCGCAGGCAACAATTCGCCATATAGGAATGTACAGGGATGAGAAAACCCTAAAGCCTGTCTGGTATTACAACAAAGTTCCTATGAATGCCGATAATCCCGAAAAATTCTACATTTATATAACAGACCCGATGCTTGCAACGGGAAATTCTCTGCTTGCAGCAATTGATTTATACACAAGTAAAGGTATTCCTGTTGAAAATATCAAGTGCATTTGTATAATCGCTGCACCGGAAGGTATTGAAAATATTCAAAAACACTACCCTGATATTGAAATCATTACGGCGGCAGTTGACGACCACCTGAACGAAAAGGGTTATATTGTCCCTGGTATGGGCGATGCAGGCGATAGAATTTTTAACACTTAAACGACTTTGTGTTAAGTTTTGTTACGAATGGTTAAAGTTTTCTCTCGATTATGTCGTATAGCAATTTGTGTGTAACGAAAAATAAGGAGAAATGTAGAATGCCAGTAAGAAAAGTATCAGCAGCACAAGGAAATAATCAAGCAAAAAAAGTTGAAAGACCTGCATATACAACGGTAAAAAGAGGAGATACCTTAACTTCTATTGCTAAAAAATTCGGGATGACCCCTGATGAGTTCAAGAAATGGACAGGTTTGAAATCAAACACTATTCAACTCGGGCAGAAAATTAATTTCCCGTCTGATACGGTTCCGCAAGGCAAAGGTATTTTGGCTCTTGCCAGCAAATACAATATGACATTGGACGAGTTTGGAAAATTAAATAATCTTCCAAAACCGTATAAAGATTACACGGCAACTAAGGGTGAAAAGTTTTATGTAAAAAAGAACGCAGACACCGCACCTGCGGCAAAAACACCAGAACAGCAAGCACCAAAGGCTGCTCCAAAGTCTGCTGCAAAACCCGCAGCAAAGCCTGCGGCAAAAACACAACCGAAGCCAAAAGCCGCACCAAAACCGAAAGCAGACCCGAATAGTCTTGCTGCAAGCGGTGCAAACGTTGGAAAAGTGGTTTCTACGGCTGTGGCAAACAAGGCAAAATGGGGTTCTGTTTATACTCCGCAAGAACTTGCAACTAAGATATATGAAGGTTCTAAAAAAATTGCGGCAGTTGGTAAGCCTGATTTTGATGCCCTGATAGACGAAATTAATCCTAAGAATGTCGAGGCTGTTTTAAAGGCTTATACGAAGAAAGAAAGTCTTATCAATACGATTACGAGTGAAGTCATGAGTGACAAAGATGCAAGAGAGAAGGCTGTTATGAAGGTTTATGACGCACTTGCAAAAGCAAAAGGAACTCCTGCCAAAGCCCGAACAGAGTTTCAAACGGAATTACACGAACAATTACATAAACTCTTTGGCATGGCTGATACCACAAAACTTGATAAAATGATTAATGAAATGCTCGAAGCTAAGAAGAAGAATGATATTTTACCTACGGATAAATATGTTTCTAACGGTCAATTAAAAATGCCGGATTGCGGATATATACAATCAGAAGTAGGTTTTACCGTGCAAAAACAT
>CAMAGQ010000169.1 GCA_945833895.1 uncultured bacterium | reverse complement strand
ATATTCAATAAATCATTTTGCGAAATATCTGCTATAATAAAATTATGAATAACGATATTGAACAAAAATACGAAGATTTTATATCGACAGTAAGCCACGAGTTGCGAACACCGTTAACCTCTATCCGCGGGTTTTCGCAGACTATGCTTTCTTCTTGGAACAAGTTGGATGACGAGAACAAAAAACATTTTTTAAAAATCATTGAAGAGCAGTCAAACAGGCTTATTCACCTTGTTGAGAACATGCTTTCGATTACAAGACTTCAATCTGACAACCAAAAACTTATCCTAAAAGAAATTAATCTCAAATCACCGATTGAACAGGTTATTTCGGTTGTAAAAAGCCAGTATCCTAATCAGGTTTTTGAATTTAACCACAGGAGCGATTTGCCTGATATTTTTGTGGATTTGGACAGATTTCAGCAGATTATGACCAATTTAATTGAAAACAGTGCAAAATATTCTTACGGCGAATTTAAAACCGTCATAAATACAGGAATTATGAACAACAACGTGTTTATAACCGTTACAAATACCGGGTTAAAGATTGATGAAAAAGATTACGAAAACATTTTTACAAAATTTTCAAGAATTGATAACCCATTAACAAGACGGGTTCAGGGAAGCGGGCTGGGGCTTTATATTACCAAAAATCTTGTTGAAAAGATGAACGGAAGTATTGCGGTTTCAAGCGTAATGAAGGCGAAAAACCCTGAGTTAAGCGAAATTACGTTCACGGTATCGTTTCCTATACTAATGATAGAAGAGCAAGCGAGGTTGAAATGCAGTCAGTAACATTGATAATCGACAGAAGACTGGAACTTTCCACAAAGTACAAAAAACTTCTGGAATCGTCGACAAACAAGGTAATTGTTTCAAAGGATTTAATCACGGCGATTAAATTAATTCAGGACAAAGAGCCTGATTTGATAATAATTTCAGACAGTTTCGACGACGACTTGTCGGATTTTTGCAAACAAGTTCGTGCATTAACCTACAATATGCGCCCGATTATTGTCGCAATGTCAAAATCTGCCGACTTTAACGACAGAATAAAAGTTCTTGAAAGCGGAGCTGATGATTTTCTGTCAGAACCCGTAAATTCCGACGAATTCAAAGTCAGAATGACCGCACATTTACGCAGAGAATTTGAATCAAACCTTGATGCAAAGCAGTTTTTACCAAACAAAAATTACACATTAAGAGCATTGAAACGAAAACTTTCAGAAGAAACACCGTGGGCGGTTTTATATATAAGTATTGAAAACTTTGAAAGTTACAAACAGGCATACACCCAGCTTGCCTCGGATAAACTTTTACAGACATATCTGGCAATCATTCAGGCATCGTTAAATGAAAACGATTACATCGGAGAAATCTCAGAGAACATTTTCCTTGTAATAACCGACCCGATAAAGGCTGAGAAACTGGCAAGATTTTTAATTTTTGCGTTTGATTCCGTTGCGAATAAGTTTTACGCGGAACACGATTTGGATAGAGGCTACATGATTATGCAGGGTGATGAATACGCAGGAAAACGAGCAAATTTTGTTCACTCAACGATAGGTGTTTTGACAAATGAATTTGCAAAATACAAAGATACCGCACAAGTTTTGAATGCACTTGTACAAATTCACACACTGGCAGATGAGCCTAACCGCTCAAACTACCTTATTGAACGTCCGAAAATTTCCGGTGAAGATTCCGTACAAGAACCTATCTACAACAACCGCATCGTAATTTATGAAACCGATGAGGCTTTGAGTATTTTGTTGAATACGATTCTGAACCTTCAAGGTTACACGACAGAAATTGTCAATGAATATACTATTCCTGAAAACGACACCATTCCTGCGTTAATAATTGTGGATGCAGGCGATTTGGAAAAGAAAAACGGATTAAATTTGTGCTATAATTTGAAACAAGATGAAAGGTTTAAAACTTCAAAAATAATAGTCACATCGATAATTCACGATAAAGAACTTGTTTTAAACACAGGTGCTGATTTATACCTGCCAAAACCTTACGAAATCACCCAGTTAATCAAATGGGTTAACGAGTTTGTAAAAGAATTTAATATGTAATACTAAAACCCATCATTCTTGTATATGTTACATAATTCAGTGACAAAAATATAGGTTAAATCCCTCACCCAAATTTCTAAATTCACATCCGTTCATTAAGAAGTTTTGCCCTCAGCCATACGGCACGCAGTCTCACTCGGCTCACAAGTTCGCCGGTTCGGCTAGTGTCCCGTTTCATGGGCGAGAATCAGACACATAACCCCTCTCTCTTTGTGAGAGGGCGGAGCCGTTGGCGAACAATGGTGAGCCATACGGATGCGGGAGAGGGTTCAATCAGTGTAAACTTTGTAATTATTAATTATCTATCATCGAATTATGTAATATATACAAGTATGACAAGTCTAATCGTTGGACAGTATCAGAGTTACTTATTCAATTGGTTTAAATAATTGATAAACTTCTATCCCCAAAGATTTTGCAATTAAATCCATACGCTTAAACCCCGGAGTCCTTTTTCCTCGTTCTATTTCGGACAAATAGTCACTGCTGATACCTGAAATTTCACTGAGTTTATCTTGAGTAAACCCACATTTTTTCCTGTAATATTTAAGGTTATTCCTAAAAATATTTATCGTACTATTTGTCATATTTTTATTTTAGTGTTATACTCTTTATAAATTAACAGGCATATAGTACGATTTTATTAATTAGCAGACAACAAACTTTAAAATAACGGGAGATATTATGGAAGATTTAATCGCTGACATAGCATTACAACTACAAGAATTACAAAGTAGTATAATAGTATTAAAACAAGCAGTTGGTAATGACTTTGAAGAAACAGAAAAAGAAGATATATACAACTATTTAGAAATTTTGACGGAAAAAATAGCCACCATAATTAATCAATATAAAAAAATAGATATTTTAACGGATGAACTAAAGATAAGTGAAGCAGGTCAGGCATAGTCTGGCATAGAACTAATATATTTACTTCGTCATTCTGAGCGATAGCGAAGAATCTTTTGCAAGGTGTATTAGGGATTCTTCGGCTAAAGCCTCAGAATGACGGCACTTTAGCATAAATTTCGTTTCGTTCAGAATCTCATAATTGAACAAAACCCTTAATAAAAAGCCTATAGTCAGGCATTGCCTGACATAAATATAATTTATCCACGTATGACAATATCGACAATAAGTTGACATAACTTTTTGATTAAACTAACATTAAAACAAGAGGAAATGGAGTGA
>CAMAGQ010000168.1 GCA_945833895.1 uncultured bacterium | reverse complement strand
ATATTTTTTTTGCTATTATTTAGTAGAATAGATTTTTTATATATTTTATAATGGTCAAAAATACACTTGTAACCACCCTTACAGACATTTTCTTATTGTTAAGTTTTATTAACGCTATTTTATTTGGCTTTAATTTGTATTATTATCGGGGTATGAACAATAAAATTCTTGTAGTTGATGATGATATAGCAATAAACGAATTAATCAAGGTTAATCTTGAGTTAGCGGGTTACGGCGTTGTGCAGGCTTATGACGGGGTTAAAGGGTTTGCTTTGTGTAAGCAGGAGTTGCCGTCATTGGTGGTGCTTGATGTTATGATGCCCGAAGTTGACGGATTCACCGTTGCTAAGCGTATCAGACAAAACGAGGAAACCAAAGAAATTCCGATAATTATGCTTACTGCTTTATCTCAACTTAATGACAAGGTTAACGGGTTTAATATCGGGGTTGACGATTATTTGGTGAAACCTTTTGAGATTGAGGAGTTGTTGGTAAGAGTTCGAGCATTACTCAAAAGAACAAATCAAATTCCTAAATCCGCATCAACCAGAGATTTGTTAACTCTTGGGGATATTACGTTACTGCCTGAATTATACAGTGTTAAAATCAATGACAAGCAGGTTAAATTGACGCCTATTGAGTTTGAAATATTCAATTTACTTTTCCAAAATCATGGAAATATGGTTTCTTCCGCAAAACTGTTGAAAGAAATCTGGGGTTATTCGCCTGATGATGATATTGAAACCATAAGGGTTCATATAAGGCATTTGCGTTCAAAAATTGATAAAATTTCGGATGGGAAAAAGTATATTGAAACCATTTACGGCGGCGGTTACAAGTTAAATGTATAGGTTTTATTTCGGGGAATTTTAAGGTTTAAGGGCAGTCGGAGAAGTTATATCAAGGCTGAATGCTCCGGCTGTAATAATCACTATAAATAAACAGTATGATGATACTGTGACGATGACTGCAAATACAAAAAAGTTGTAAAAATACTGTTTACCCGCGTGGCTTTAAAGTTCATATAAAAAATTCATACTACCAACAAGAAGGATTGCCTTCTTTTGAGAAGGAATATCTGGATTATTTCGGATGTAGTGAAGTCGCAGATGCCCGCTCATACCGAGCATTGCAAAGTTCCAAAAATGCTCAGGCTGCTCTAGACAGAATAAAACCTTAAGCACAATTGAATTATGTCGATTGGGAAAATTTATTTATGCCTTATCAAAAGTAAATAATATATCAGCACTTAAAAAGCACTCTTTTTACAAAGAGTGCTTTTTTATGTAAAAGTGTTTGTTGTAAAAACTTAAGCTTCAGCAGGTGCTTCTTCAGTTGCTGCTGCTTCTGCTGCAGCCTTAGCCGCTTCTTCTTCAGCCTGTTTTTTAGCAAGTGCTTTTTTAGAAAGTTTTACGGTTTCTTTTTTAACGTAGTTCAAAGTACCGTCTTCGTTGCAGTTTTTGATTAAGTAAGCAACTGTTTCTGTAGGTTGAGCACCTTTAGAAATCCATTCAAGAGCAGATGCTTTGTCCAATTTCATAACTTTAGTTTTAGGATTGTAGTGACCTAATTCTTGAATAGGACGACCTTCTCTTTTTGTAGTTGAGTTGATTACAATAACTCTGTAAGTAGGGTTTTTCTTAGCACCCAATCTTTTTAATCTGATTTTTAACATTTTTATTTCCTTTAATCTTAAATATTTAACTGTTTTCGGGAAACAACCGCCGCTTGTTGATATCCCTGAATCGAATAATAGAGGAATTACCCGACCGTAATCCAATTCAAGCACAAATATGTTGTAGTTGCAAGTATTTGTTTCAATCTGTAATAAAAAGGTTTTTGGGAGATTTAATCTGTTTGTATGAGTTGATTTTATTCTTTTTTGCTGTAAAATCAACACTAGATACATGTGTAAATAATAAAGGATATTAAAGATGGAAACAACATTAACAAACGTAAAAGACAATTTGGTAAGAATAACAATGACTATTCCTGCCCAAGAAGCCTCTAATGCCTACAATAATGCGGCAGCAAAAATTTCTCAATACATCAATATTGACGGTTTTAGAAAAGGAAAAGCACCGAGAGCGGTTGTAGAAAGACATGTCGGTGTTGACAGAATTCGTCAGGAAGCATTGGAATCATTGTTGCCAAAATACTTAGGTCAAGCAATTTATGAACATAAATTGGATGTAATTACTCAACCTGCAATCACTGATTATAAATTTGAAAACGGTCAGGATGCTGAAGTTACATTTGAAGTTGAAACAAGACCTGAAGTTTCTTTGGGTAATTACAAAGGAATGGACGTAAAAGTTGAAATTCCAGCCGAAGATGACGGTGCTTTTGACAAGGCATTGAACGGATTTTTAACTCAACACGCTTCTTATGAATTGGTTCTTGACAGACCTTCAAACGAAACAGATACAGTTGTATTTGATTTTGAAGGAACTTGCAACGGTGAATTAATTCAAGGCGGAAGTGCAAAAAGTTACACATTAGACTTAGGTCATTCAAACTTCATTCCGGGGTTTGCTGAACAGTTAGTCGGTCACAATATCAAAGACGAATTTGATATTCAGGTAACTTTCCCTGAAGATTACCACGACGAAAAACTGAAAGGTCAGCCTGCAACTTTTGCTATCAAACTTAACGAAATTAAGCAAAGAGTTTTGCCTGAACTTAATGATGAATTTGTTAAAAAATCAAGCCGTTTCCAAACCGTTGACGAATTAAAGGCTGATATTAAAGATTATATCAAACAACAAAGAGAAAGCATTAAAAAAGTAAACGCTGAAAATGCTATATTCAAGTCTATTATTGATTCTTCATCTGTTGAAATCCCTCAATCAATGATTGACAGAGAAGTTGCATCTTTGAAAGAAGAATACAAACAAAGAATGGCTTACCAAGGAATGGATTGGAACGCATTTGTTCAATCTCAAGGTGATGAATTTGAATCAGGTATCAGTGCTGATGCCGCATCAAGAATTAAAAATTCTTTGATTATCGATAAAATTTCAAAAGAAGTAGAAATCAAGGTTGAACAAACTGATTTCCAAACTAAATTATCACAAATGGCGGGAATGTACGGACTTGGACCGGATGAATTAGTAAAACAATTCGGTCAAAATCCTGATTTCTTATCTTCAATTTCTCAACAGATTGTTAACGAAAAAGTAAGAAATTACTTGTTTGAAAACAACAATGTTGAATACGTTGAAGTTAAACCTGAAGAAAAATCAGTTGAAGTATAAAATAATAAAGTTATAATATTAAAGAAGAAAGGGAATTAAATCATGAGTTTTGTACCTGTAGTAATTGAACA
>CAMAGQ010000167.1 GCA_945833895.1 uncultured bacterium | reverse complement strand
ATTTTATCAAAAATATCCGATTATAACTACAAAAAGGACGAACCCTTTAAAAAAGTTCGTCCCTTTTCAGATTTCAATTAAATTATAAAAATTATAATTTAGAAGCAACCATTCTCAAAGTTTCAGCCAATCTTGTAGAATAACCCATTTCGTTATCATACCAAGAAATGATTTTAACTTGATTTCCGCCCATTACACGAGTTAATAGAGCATCAACTGTAGATGATTGAGAAGTACCAACGTAGTCAGAAGATACTAACGGTTCTTCAGTGTAGCAAAGAACGTGTCCGTCAGCGCCTTCTTTTAATGCTGCGTTAACTTCTTCGACAGTAACGTCTTTAGCAACTTCAAATACAACGTCAACTAAAGAAACGTCCGGAGTAGGAACTCTCATTGCGAAACCGTCCAATTTACCTTTCAATTGAGGCAAAACAAGAGCAACTGCTTTAGCAGCACCTGTTTTTGTAGGAACGATGTTCAAAGCACCTGCTCTAGCACGACGAGGATCTTTGTGACCTGCGTCTAAAATTCTTTGGTCGCCTGTGTATGAGTGAACTGTTGTCATCAAACCTTTAACAATACCAAATTTTTCATCAATAACTTTTGCTACAGGAGCTAAGCAGTTAGTAGTACAAGAAGCCATTGAAATTACATTGTGTTTAGCAGGATCGTATTCATTTTCGTTAACACCTAAAACGATAGTTTTATCTTCGTTTGTAGCTGGAGCAGAAATGATAACTTTCTTAGCACCTGCATCGATGTGAGCATGAGCTTTTGTTGCATCTGTGAAGAAACCTGTTGATTCAACAACAACTTCAACACCCAAATCTTTCCAAGGAAGATTTGCTGGATCTTTTTCTGCAAAGAATTTAATCTTGTGACCGTTTACGATGATACCTTCTTCGTAAGCTTCAACTTCGCCGCAGAATTTACCCATAACTGAGTCATATTTAAAAATTCTAGCTGCATCTTCAGGTTTTAAACCAGGGTCGTTGATAGCAACGTAATCTAATTCTTCGAAGATACCTTCTCTGATAGCTGCTCTTAAAGTGTTACGGCCAATTCTTCCGAAACCGTTAATTGCTACTTTTGTTTTACTCATAGTATTTACTCCTTCTTATTGTAACAATAATTTTACTACTATAACATGGTGATAGTAACATCAACAAAAAAACTAATCAAGGGGGTAAAAGGGATAATGGGGTAAATATATAGGGACTAAGGGAAGTGTAAAGCAATTGGTAGCATTATGCCCCGTGCGGACGAGCACCCTTCCCTATATATTTACCCTCTCCGCACTATTTAATCTTTTTCAAAGAAGAAATGAAATTATTATGCTCAATATCACCATCAACTTTTGTTAAAAATATCTGGCAGTCTTTTTCATCAGCATCAATTTCCGGCAATTGTGAGATTTCTGCCGAATAATAATTTTCATCATTTCTGCTTCCGAGTGGAATACGGTTAGCAAGTGCATTCAATGATATATTTCTGAAAACTCCATACACACCTTTTCTACGATTAGAAAATTTTGTATAAATCCGCAACGCCGCATCCTGATTTTCAAGGTTATACGTTCCGACAATATAGGAACTCAATTGAGGTGCTGAAGATTTTATACGCATTGGCATAACAATATTATCTTTTAATATCAATTCTCCGCTGATTTTGTCAAACCGACCCTCAGGAATATTAACCAAATCAGAAACAACAGACGGACTAATCATAGCCAGAGGGTTTCGAAACAGAGATGCAACCTTCATTAGATATTCAACAAGTCCGACCTTGCCGATAATTCCGTTATCTACTTTAAATTTAATCGAGCCGTTTAATTTTAGTGAATCGTCTGTATTTAATTCAATCAAACCGCTTGCTTTTCCATCAATTTCTTTCGGTAAATTAACCAGATTTGTTGCGATAATATCGGAATTAACATCTTTTATTCCAAGTCTTATTGCATATTTATGTTTTTTCAAATCGCAATCAATTTTCGCTGACGAATGTCCTTCGGCAATTTCAAAACGGTTTGAAAAGATTTTCAGCATGCTGTTTTTATCAAGTGACATGTTCGCAGTAACATCAGCAAAATTAATCCCTTTATAGAACCCTTTTTTCACGTGCAAAATACATTCTTCAATAATAATATTTGCAAGGTCGAAAGTTTCTTCCGTTACATCATCGTCAACATCAGCATCACTATTTTTCTCAATAGCAGTAGCAATTGTTGCTTTTGCATCTGTTGAGGCTTCCGTAGATTGAACCTGATTGAACATTTTCAGATACTTTTCGACATTGATATCATCAACATTCAAGGTAATATTTTTGACAACAATCGGGAATTTTAACTCATTTACAATTGTTCCCGAAAGGTCATACGCAGAACGTCTGTACCTGCCGTTTGCAACTATATTCATAAACTCTTTACTGGTCTTAAATTCACCGCTTTTTATAAACAATCTTTGACTTGGAATTGCAACTTTTTCAGCCTTCAAATCAGATTTAATTTTCGCGGGGCAGCCTTTTTTATTCAAAACATCAAGATGTCCGATAAAAGTTCCGCCTTTGAAGATTTTTTGTTTTGCAAGCATGTTTATAAACCCGCTTGGCATCGGTTTTTTGAGTTCTAATCCCAAACGTTTTACAAAGATTTCATCGTTAGAAAAATCAATCAAACCGCTAAGGCTTACTATCGGAATTTTAATCTGCTTCATATCGCCTTCGGGATTTCCTGCGTAATAGTCGACTGATTTAAGGTTAAGCAGCATATTTTCAAAGTGCATTTTTGCTGATAAAACACGTGCTGCAGCATCATTCATATACGATTCTTCGCCGTCAATAACAAACCCGTTTCCTTTTTTGAACCAGTACATCCATTTGATGTCCATTTTATTATATTTAGATTTAAAGGTTAATCTTGTTTCAGACTCACCCTTAATTTGAACAGGATAATTCAGCATTTTTGACACGTAATTAACCGCAAAATCGTTCGTAACTCTTGCTTTTGCAATCAAATCAGTATCAACGGATTTGAGGTAATCCTTCACTGTCCCTTCAAAATCCAAGTTGTTGGAAGGTTTATTGTTATAATACCCTTTAAAATTTTTCAAATCGATTTTTGACTCATCAAACTTCACATCACCGGAAGTTAACGTAACAGGCATGTCCATAAGCGGAACAAGTTTAAGATTAAGTTTGTTTAGTTTTAAATTTCCGCCGTAACCTTTATTATCAGCATTAACTTCAAAATCGAAATCTCCGTTTATATCTTTAAAATAAACCAACTGTTCGGAAAGATTTCCCTCAACAAATTGGCTTTCCAAAATCTGCAAAACCGCAGGGATTTTGAAATTTTTAGACTTTAAATTTACGGCATAATTATACTTATCATCAACAGACCCCTTTGCGTTAATTACAGAAGGTTTCCC
>CAMAGQ010000166.1 GCA_945833895.1 uncultured bacterium | reverse complement strand
ATACGTTAAAATATTAATAGAAAGATGAAAATTCAGCCAATTACACCCTTCAATTTGTATTGCGACTGCCAAAATAACTTGAAAACCCAAAACAATGGCAGAAATATTGATTTGGCAAGAACCGTTTTAAATCTAAATAACATTCCAAACTATTACCCGATTAGTTTCAGCGGAATTCAAAACTCGTCGAAATTGAGAGCCTTATTTGCTTATAAGTTACCTTGCATGTACACCGGTGTAATTATGATTGATCCAAAAATTTTAAACAGGTGGATGAAATCGCATTTGTTTCTCAAAAAATCTTCCGAGGTAGTAAATACAATGCTGCCACACGAAGAAAGTTTCGTTGGTATTGAAGGGAAAATCTTTGGCATCATAAAAGAGCGTTCAATAATACATCCTGATTGGACAATAAAACAAATATTAGAAGAACTCAAACCAGTATATTGCCGCAGGCTGCGGAAGCGTCAATCGCCGATATTTCACGAATTAAACGAAGTTTTTAAGACTCTGCCGAATGAATACAGAAGGAAATTTAACGCACTAATGGATGATACGGAGAAAAAATTAAACGAACGTCCTGTAATTATCCCGTTTTCATCCTATGAATTTAAGTATAAATTAGAAAAAATTAATATTGATATTTCGCACGGACAAAATTTAAAAGAAAAGAAAGTAATGAAAAAATTGTTAAAAGAATCGAAGAGATTTTCAAATACGACAAGTTCACGCACTATTGAACACCAAAAAGATGTTCTTAAATTCGTAAAAATAATTTTAAGAAAATCCGTGTTGAAAAACCATGAACAATTGAACCTCTTAATGGAAACAGCACAATCAAGATTAAACAAAGATGAAATAGTAGTGTCCTTTTCAAGGAAAAACTTCATCTATGACGTTATAAAGATTATAGAAACTCTTCCTGATACAAAAATGCAAGAAAAGGTTATCGAAATTGCCGCGAAACTCCCGACATCAAAAGAAAGTACATCGGCTTACGTAATGAAATTACTCAACGAACCAATCGAAAAAATCGGGCATAGACTTGTGTGGCCGTCACTTGCATCGGTTGAACATATCAAACCACGCTCTTGCGGCGGGCTTGACTTAATGGAAAATTTTGGCGGGGCAACAACTCAAGCAAATTCAGACAGGAAGAACATTGAATTTACACTGCAAATGCAAAAAGTTCCGACAACTGCCGAGTGCTGCCAGATGTACGTTGATAGGTTAATTGAATTGTATAAAGAGGGCGTGTTCTATAAAATAGGCTTAAGCCCACGCTATATAAACGATTTTAAGAATACGATTTATGAACAATCAAAACATCGACTAATCTTAGATACATCTAAATTGTAAATTTTACCCACCTCATTGGACCGGCGAAAATCTGTCCAACGATTGATAAATCTGTCCGAATACGAATCACAGTTTGCCTTGTTGTTTTATTGCGGCTTCAATCAGACCGTTGAATAGCGGATGCGGCCTATCAGGTCGTGACTTAAATTCAGGGTGGAATTGACAAGCCACAAACCAATCGAGTTTAGGTAATTCGACGATTTCGGCAAGCATACCGTCAGGCGACATGCCCGAAAATACCAGACCTGCTTTTGTAATCGTGTCGATATATTCGTTGTTAACCTCGTATCTGTGCCTGTGACGTTCAGAAATTACAAGACTGCCATACGCATTTGCGGCTTTAGAATCTTCTTTCAACTTACAATCATAAGCCCCGAGCCGCATTGTACCGCCGTAGCCTTTTACGTTCTTTTGTTCAAGCATAATGTCGATTACAGGGTGGGTCGGGTTTTCGTCAAATTCTTTTGAATTAGCACCTTTCAAACCTGCAACGTTACGAGCATATTCAATAACTGCACATTGCATGCCTAAACATAAACCCAAAAACGGCAGATTATTTTCTCTTGCGTACCTGATAACGTTCAATTTGCCTTCTATACCGCGAACTCCGAAACCGCCCGGAACAACGACGGCATCAACATCAGCGAGCATGCTTTTGCAAGACGAATAGTCAACGCATTCTTCCGAATTTATCCATTTAATTTCGATAGCGGCAGAGTTTGCGTAACCTGCGTGTTTTAAAGATTCAACGACAGAAATGTACGCATCAGATAGTTTTGTATATTTGCCTGCAATGCCGACTTTTAAGGTTCTTTCAGGGTTTTTAATTCTTTTTATAAGATTTTCCCACGAGGTTAAATCAGGAGTACGTTCTTCCGTGTTAAGCATTTTCAGAACAACGGAACACATACCTTGATTTTCAAGAGCGAGCGGAACTTCGTATATAGTTTTCATATCACGGCACTCAACAACGGCATCTTTAGGAACTGAGCAGAAAAGAGCCAATTTTTCGCGTTCAGTTTTCGGAATAGGTTTTGACGTACGGCAAACGAGCAATTCCGGCTGAATCCCGTAACTTCTGAGTACATTCACACTGTGTTGAGAAGGTTTAGTTTTTAATTCACCTGATGTCGGCAGATACGGAAGAAGGGTACAGTGAACGGAGATTGCGTTGCCGATTCCGACTTCTGATTTGAACTGCCTAATCGCTTCGATAAACGGTAGACTTTCAATATCACCGATAGTTCCACCAATTTCAATAATATGAAAATCAGGTTTAAACTGCTTAGTTGCGGCAACGATTTTGGTTTTAATCTCGTTGGTAATATGCGGAATTACTTGAACAGTTGCCCCGAGATAATCTCCGCGTCTTTCTTTGTTAATGACTTCTTGATAGATTTTACCGGAGGTAACGTTGTTTACCTGCCCGAAACACGTATCTGTAAAACGCTCGTAGTGCCCGAGGTCTAAATCAGTTTCGGCACCGTCGTCAGTAACAAAGACTTCGCCGTGTTGGAAAGGGCTCATTGTACCGGGGTCAATATTTATGTAAGGGTCAAACTTTTGAATAATAACCGAATAATCTCTCGCTCTGAATAAGCGACCTAATGATGCCGCAATAATACCTTTTCCGAGCGAACTAACAACTCCGCCTGTTACAAAAATATACTTAGTCATAAAATTTTCCCTAACTGTTCAATTAATCTAAACAATAAATATATTCCTACAAATTAGTTAATTTTAGGAACTTTAAAAAATCCGTTTTCTTCATCAGGAGCGTTAGACATCAACGCTTCTTTAGAGATTTCTTGGACAGGAACGTCATCTCTTGTCACGTTAACGAAATCAATAACTTGAGTCATAGGTTTAACATTAGAGGTATCGACTTCGTTCATCTGGTCAACATATTTCAAAACATCGCCCAATTGCTTAGTGTAGAGGACTTTTTCGTCTTCCGTAAGTTCAAGCCTTGCAAGTTTAGCAACATGTTCAACATCTTTAACTGTAATCATATTTATTCTCCTCAATTGACTTTTTGCTAAACACAGTTTAACACGAATATAGGAATTAATACAGAGATAAAAAAGGACTT
>CAMAGQ010000165.1 GCA_945833895.1 uncultured bacterium | reverse complement strand
AGAATTTTGTACGAAGTGCGAAGAATCCTGAACGACTTTGCTATTCAAACCCTCTCCCGAATTTCTAAATTCACTCTGTTCATTAAGAAATTCTACCCTCCCCCAAGGTGGGAGGGTGTGAAGTGTCCACTCTCCAGTTGGGTGAGGGGGAAAGATTGGTTGAGATGGGTGACAATATCCCACCCCCCAAAAAAAATACCGAACTTTTGGCAAGTCTATCTGACAGATTTCAAATAAATTTCAAAAATCATACAAATGTTTTATTATTATTTTAATTTACTTTGCTATAATTAGGGTATGTTAGACTTATCATTACCGGCAGTATATGTACCTGCAATATTTTTAACACTGGTATTTTGCCTTGCTGTTTTCATAGCCAAGGAAGCGAAAAAAGCCGGCGGAGTTTCGCTTGATAAATTACCGTATTACAATGAAATAAATTTATCAATGGGCTACATAGGGCGGAATGTTCTTGAAAACGGGCGGTTCAAATATCGCAAGAATGTTGATTCTGAAGTTAAGTATAACAACAAAATCTATAATTCACTCAGGCATGCCGGCATTTTGTACTCAATGTATATGTACGAAAAATACGGTTATCCTGCAACTTACAAAAAATTCAGGTATAATGCTTCCAAGTATTTTATAAAAAAATACATAAAAAAATTGGACGAAACTCGTAGAGTTGTTGTTTCTCTGCCCAAAGAAGAACAAATAAACATGTCGATTGCAAAATCAGGTGCGGCGGGAATGGCGTTGGCAGCGTTATCAAACCTTTGTGCAGAAAAAAAATTGCCGTTAGAACTTCTGACAGGTTTGGGGGAATTTCTGGTTTCTATGCAGGATAAGGACGGGAATTTTTACGCATATTATGACCTTGATTCAGATACAATAAATAAAGAGGCGGAAGCGTTATATTATACCGGTGAAGCAGCATTCGGCTTGTTACATCTTTATGATGTCGATCCTAAAACAAAATGGTTACATTCGGCAAAAAAAGGCTTGTTATATCTTGCAAAATTCCGCAAACCGCTTGGTATGGATATTCCGTTTGACCATTGGTCAATCATGGCTATTGAGAAGTTATTCAATACTGGCTCTGTGGCGGAGGATGAAAAGCGAATACTTATGGAATACGTTGAGCAGATGCTGATTCCCACGATTTCAAAACAGATTACCAACAAAAATAACAGTTATTTCGGAGCGTTTCAGGAAAACATTCGCCCCGGAAGTATCGGCACGATTATGGAAGGGCTTGCTTCAAGTTATTTCTGTACGGACAGTGAAGATTTAAAACAACTTATTTACAAGTCGTTATCAATAGGATGCTTATTTTTGAACAGAGTTCAGGTGAAAACAGGCGAACAGGCGGGCGGTGTGCCAAATTCTGCAAACTGGGTTCGTCCTGAGGCTTCTCCTAACGCAGGTGTAATCAGGATGGATAACCTTCAGCACGTTATTTTAAGTTGGCTGAAATTTCAAGAAATTATTCAACTTCGGAACGATTTGCCAGAATAGTTCTGTTTCTGCCTGAATTTTTTGCCTTGTATAAAGTTTCGTCTGTTTTTTGCAGGAAATCTTCTTTTGTTTTGATGTCAGGGGTTAACTGACAAGCCCCGATACTTACCGTTACGGGAACTTCTTTTTCTTGATAGGTCAATCCCAAAGTTTCAACGGTTTTTCTAAATCTTTCCAACGGGATTATCGCTTGCTCAATGTCTGTTTCTGTCAGAATAACGACAAATTCCTCTCCGCCAAAACGGAAAACGGTGTCTGTTTTTCTGAAAGTTTGCAGTGCGGCATTTGAGATTTGACGAAGTACAAAATCTCCGCAAGGGTGTCCGAAAGTGTCGTTAATGTTTTTAAAATGGTCAATATCAAACATTACAAGTGTAAGTTTGTTGTTGTATCTTATCGCTCTGAGAAATTCTTTTTCAAATGCACTTTCAAAATTCCTGCGATTGGCAAGCCCTGTAAGATTATCGGTCACTGACAAATATTTTGTCCTTGTGTAAATATAGTTAATCTGTTTGATAACCTCCATTTTGTTCTCTTCCGGAACGTCAAATGTCTTGATAATATGCTCTATATTATGTTGAATTTCATCAAGCAAATTATCGGGAATATCAAAACTCATGTCTATATCGTTCAAATCTTCAACCATAAAGCCCTCTCGGATTATTTTTATTGTTTAAAAACTAATCTTATTACAAATTTATCTTCGGTTCATTCAAGTAAAAACTTTAGTAAATTTTCATTAAGTTTACAAAATTTAAACTTAGGAACTACACAAGAGTAAATCTTAGTGTTCCTTTTTCGTCAACAACCTCATTCCACATAGATTTCGGACGAACCCAGGCATCTCCTGTTTTGAGCGGTTGATAAATTACCATATCTTCAAGTGTTTCGGAATGTCTTGCAAACCCGATAACCTTATATAAATTTCCTTTGAAATGCCTGTATGTTTTTCCGATTGTAATTTCCTGCATAATTTCACCTTTCTATTTTAAACATAAAACCGCACTGTGTCTTTTTGTTGTTCCGTTTTCTTTCCTGTAGGAGAAAAAGTAATCGTTCGCACAAACACTACAATACGGGCAAACATCAATTTTTTTAACTCCGATTTCTAACAGTTGCTGCTTGTTGATGTTTTTTAAATCGACAAAGATTTGGTCGTTTTCTTGCATTGAAAGCCCTTCAAAATCAGAAACCGTTTGAGATAGTTGAGTTAGAACCTCTTCCCCGACGTTATAACAGCAAAAACCTATTGCAGGCCCGATTACGGCAAGAATGTTTTCGGGGGTTGAATTGTACTCGTTGCACATTTTTTGAACAGTCTTAACCGCAATTTTTTGAACCGTTCCACGCCAGCCGGCATGGGCAATTGCTCCGATATTTTGTTTTTCATCGTATAAAATTACAGGGGTGCAATCCGCAAAATTCAAGAAAATTCCGAGGTTTTGTTCGGTTAAAATCAAAGCATCCGTATTTGGATATTCTGATTTGCCGATTTCAGCAACTTCAATATTATCGCTGTGTGTTTGAATTGGCGATACTAACCTGTTTTCTTCGATTTTCAAATATTTGCAAATAAGTTTTTTGTTGTCGGTAATTTCTTTGATAATTTCGGGGATTGAAGCGTTACCGTCAGGCGGTAAACTCTTGTCGCAAATACAGATATCACGTGTGGTGAAAAAGGCTTGTACACCTTGAATTAAACCCGATTTCAGAATGCGTTTCCCGTATATATTATCAAAATAGAACATATTAATATTTTAGCCCAAAATCTGCCTGCGGCTTGATTTTAACAAAAAGTAACGAAGAGGCAAATTGCCGCAATTCCGTCCGGTGAACGCTTTCCGGAAAACCTTCCTTTACGATTGTTAAGGTTTGTAACGATATATACTCAGCTATGAAATTTTGAGTTTTGTATATACTTTATATATACATAAGAAACAAATAAGAGAGATGAGAGAGTA
>CAMAGQ010000164.1 GCA_945833895.1 uncultured bacterium | reverse complement strand
AAAGTTGAGAAAGTTAAATCATTTATACTATTATATTTTTTTTAATTTTAATATATAATACATAATATGAAGAGAATATTAATTACATTATTTTTGCTTATGTTAAGTTGTTCTGTTGTTCAAACAACATCAGAAGCCTCTTTGATTTCGGATAGAAGTTACAGAGCAGAGCAAAAGCAAATTAACAAACAAAATATTAAAGATATCAAAGCGTTATTCAATAAACACACAGAATATGCAAATTCGCACAATCTTGCAAGTTTACGCACGCTGTATTCAGACAGTTATATGAATAGCGACGGATTTAATAAAGATGTGTATTTCAAAAGTATTGAAAGTACGTGGAAAGATTGTAACGACTTAACATATACAACAAAGATTTTATCAATCAACGTAAACGGCGACCACGCAAGTGTAAACGTTGAAGAAACCGCAACTGGTACTATTTTTGAAAAAATAGACTCAATTCCCGTAACAGGTGAAATTCATTCAAAATCTCAAGGAATTTATCACCTTACAAAGATTAATTCAATATGGTATATCTCCGCAGAAACAGCGATTTCTGATGAGTCTTCACTGTTATACGGTAATGCAAGATTTATGAACATAGAAATTCAAGCACCGTCACAGGTTTCATCAGGCGAAGAATACACAGCAACAGTAAAGGTTGATGCGGATAAAAACACTTTCATTATCGGTGCAATTGACAGAGATCCCGTAATTTACCCGTCAACCGCTCCTAAAAGCGAGTTGAGAGCATTAAATAAAGAACAGGAACTTGAACGAGTTTTGAGAGCAAACACTGATAACATAAATGAATACGCTGTTGCTTCCCTTGCGATTTCAAAAGTTGAACAGGGAAAAGAGCAAAACAATTACAGAATTTATATGGCAGGCTTAGCGTGTGTTATGAAAAGGATTAACGTTATCCCGAAAAATAATTTTATTAAGATAGAGGAATAGTATGAATACATCAATCGGTAAATATTTATTTTTAATACTGTGTTTTATTTTTTGGTTATTTCTTGCACTGTTCTCCTCGAAGTTAATTGTAGATAACCTAACCTCAGGTCATCACTATTCTAATGCTGTATTTACACTGCATTACTTGAAAAACTCAGGTGCGGCATTCAGCCTTTTGCAAAACGCCCGTGAGTTCCTTATAATTGTTGCTATCGTTGCAACTACATTTTTATTTTTATATGTCCACAATAACATCAGAAGTATTCACCTGATTTCGGTATCATTTATCGGTCTGCTCAGCGCAGGGATTATGAGCAACTGCCACGAAAGAATAGTTCTGGGATATGTCAGAGATTACATCCAGCTTAATTTTTTACATTTCCCGATATTTAATGTCGCAGATATTTTTATCACTATCGGAGTAATCGCTCTCATTGGAATTTTACTCTGTTACAAGGGTAAATAAGCAATATTTCTCAGGGGCAAATTATGTTAATCACAATTGATGAAAATTCAGATAATATAAGACTTGATTTGTATTTGTCCGAATTGTACGAAGGTGTTTCTCGCTCTAAAATACAAAATTCCATAAAAAGCGGCAAAATTCTTATAAACGGCGAACCTAAAAAGCCGTCTTACATACTAAAAGAAGGCGATAAGATAGAGTTTGAAAACCTAATTGAAGAAAAAATATTAAAAATCGAACCCGAAAACCTTCCGATTGAAATCGTTTGGGAAGATGAAAATATGTCAGTCGTGAATAAACCTTCCGGCATGCTTACCCACCCGACCCCGTTAGAAACCTCGGGAACTCTTGTCAACGCTCTACGTTACAAATACGGAGAGAACCTGTCCGATTTGAACGGAGAATTTAGGCGTGGAATTGTTCACCGTTTGGACAGAAACACTTCAGGATTGCTAATGATTGCAAAAAACAACAAAACCCACGAATACCTTGCTCAAATGATAAAAGAGCATAACCTTACAAAAAAATACCATGCCGTTTTGAAAGGTGAATATCCGCTTGATAACGATATTATTGAAGAACCAATCGGACGACACAAAACTCAACCCCATAAAATGGCTGTAACCCCTGACGGCAAGCCAAGTACTACAATTTTGAAAGTTCTTGAAAGATTTAAAGAAGCAACTTATGTTGAATTAACTCTGATTACGGGCAGAACTCACCAAATTAGAGTTCATACAAGTTACAAAAAGCATCCCGTTTTTAACGATACACTGTATGGTGCGGGACAAAGTAAAATTAAAACAGAAGAACAGGTGCTTCAATCGTATTACCTCAAATTTGCAAAACCATTTTCAACAGATATAATTGAATTGGAAATTGAACCTGATGAAAAATTAACAAAAGTTCTGGAATATTTCAGAAACAGGAGGGGGTAAATACGGGGGGTAAATATGAAAAAAATATTTTTTATAATTAGTATCATTATATTGCTTGGAATAACTTATTTAGTCATAATGAATTTAACTAATGTGCAGCCTGTGCATTTTTCAATAACCGAAGTGCGTGAAACGCTTTTACCAGTTGTTGGAAACTCGCGTACTATAAGATTTGTAGGACATACTGCCTATATCTACAAATCAATAAATCTTGCAGTATTAATTGCAACAGCCACGCTTTGCGGAATAATTGCCGGAGCGGGAACTGTTTACATGTTTTTATCCACAGCAAAAACAAAAATTAAAGCATACGAAAGAGAGTTAGAAAAAACTTCGATTACAGGTCAAAATAATGCTTCCAGAGTGGATGTTCTTGAGGCAAAAATTCAAACACTAGAAAAGGCTTTCAATACAGTAATTGATGAAAGAACAAAACTTGAACTCGAAATACAATCACTTAATACAGAATTAGAAAAATTTAATAATCAAAATAAAAATAACTAATTGCTTAAATATATGTATTTGAGAACATACAAATCATTCTCGCTCGGTTTTGAGATATTCTTCTGATGTGGTACAAACATGACATCATCAACATCTATGCCATGTCCGAGTCCCAGAGCATGCCCTAATTCGTGCATAATTACAAAAAATATACTTTCGTCAGTCGTATTTTTCCCTGAAAACTCGTTATGCAAACCTACATCTATAGAAATCTTTTTAAATTCACCATTAATTATGCAAGGATATTTGCACATCCCTTTAAAAACTCTGCCGACTTTTGTCCAATGAATTACAACATCCGCGGTTTGAGGCGATTGAACAAGCATGTATTGAAGATTTATACCACAATTTCTCAAAGCAAGATTCCAGTTGTCAATCCCACGGTTAACCTCAGAATAATAAAAATTTTTGTTATTTATATTTGCACTAATCGGTGTTATATAAACGTTTACAACAGACTTGTTCCAACGGCAAATTCTTCCGTTAAGTTTTGATTTTTCTATATATTGAGAAATTAAAGACGATACTGCCATATATTTATTTTACCAAAAATAACAGCAAAAAGGACGAACCTTTTAAAAAAGTTCGTCCCTTTTCAGATTTCAATTAAATTATAAAAATTATAATT
>CAMAGQ010000163.1 GCA_945833895.1 uncultured bacterium | reverse complement strand
CTCCGTTCATTAAGAAATTCTACCCTCCCCCAAAGTGGGAGGGTGATTGTGTTTTTCCCCTCTCCTAATGTGGAGAAGGGGCAGGTTGTTTGGTAATTCTGTAACTGTTTCAAAATCTTAAATTAAAAAAGCCGAGCGGTTAACTCGACTTTTTTGACAATTTATAAATTTTTAAATTTATATCGCTACAGATTGTGATTTTGCTTCAACTTCAAGCGGGATTTCCTTCAAGATACCGGCACTTAAGTTTCTTGCCTGTTCGATTTTGTGCATTGGCAACGGTGCATTCTTTTGGATAATCGGAGTTTTTGTTTCCGAGTGATGTGTGCTTGCAATCTGTGTTGTTTTGGTTGCCGCTGCTACTGTTGTTTTTGTTTGTACAGGTGTTGCTGCAGGTTTTGCAGATGCTGTTGTTGAATTTTTTACCTGTGCAATTATCGGATCAGGATGAGCCTTCATCTGTCTGTAGTCTGTCATAATCCTTGCAACGTATCTTTTTGTTTCGCTAAACGGTGGTACGGATTTGTATTTTTTAACGTTCCCGGGGCCTGCGTTGTACGCTGCTAATGCAAGTTCTACTGAACCAAACATCTTGTACATGGATTTATAATACATAATTCCGCCTTTGATGTTGTCATCAAGTGAATATGGGTTTAAGCCCATTCTTCTTGCGGTTGAAGGCATTAGTTGGAATACTCCGACTGCACCTCCGGGACTTTTTGTTTCGTGTTTGTAACCTGATTCGGCTTTGGCAATACTCAATGTGATTGCCGGATCTACGCCCATTTCGATAGAACGTTTTACTATCGCTGTTTTTACCGTGCTAACATTCGCTGCCTGTACAGGTGCACACAACATAAGCACTAGTGCAATAGTGAATAGTAATGATTTTTTCAAAATGTAATCCTCTAGTTGTAAATTGATAATCCTCCGGAAACTACTTTGTTATCTATTTTTTTTCTAGATTTTCGTTTCCTTTGAATGCTGTTTATAGGTCTATTATATTACAAAATTTTAAAATTTCAACCCCTATTTAGAAATCGGCACTTTTGACGGTGGTGCAAATCCTTGTCCTGTGCGGGTTTTGGAAAATGAAAATTAGTGTTAAAAATACGCTAATTTTGTCAAGTATTTGCATTTTTTCTTCTATTTTTTCGATTTGAAAATTTCTCTGTTTTCATATTTTTTAATTTGTGGATTGTAAGTATAAATTTTATAGAAATTTCCGTCGGTTGAAATTTTGATTGAGTGCAGTAAATCTGTTCTTAGAATTTCCGTATTGCGTAAAATATCAAGCGTTCCTTTGTTCGGATGTCCGAAATAGTTTATCCCTGTAGAAATAAGAGATATTTTAGGCGAAATACTTTTGAGTATATTGTCGTTGACAACTCTCGGCCCGCCGTGGTGACCGACTTTGAGAACTTCGACATTTTTCGGCATAAATTCTTTTACTTGATTAAATGACTCAATTCCCGCATCACCCATAAACAGCATGTCAAAATCTTTGTAGGTCAAAAGCGTCATTATTGAATTTCCGTTGCTGGCATCTTTTCCTGTTATTTTTGCTTTGTAAGTTTTGATTGACAAAGAAGGTTCGTGATAGATTTCGTTGTTATTCTTTGCGATTTTGTAATTTTGGCGGTTTTCGTCGACAAATTTGAAAATATTTCTTGATGTTTGTGTATCTTTATTGATTGAATTAAGGTATAGCGTTTTGGTTTTTGTGCCTGAGAGGATATCGACGGTTCCGCCGGAATGGTCGTTATCAAAGTGGGTTACGATTATACCTTCTAGATTTTTAATTCCTCTGTCTTTCAAGTATTTCAGCATGATTATTTTCGCTTGTGAATTTTTACTTCCGTAAGATGCTTTACCCGTATCAATTATGAAATATTTGTTTTGAGGAGTTTTAATCAGAAACGAGTCGGCATTTTGTACGTCAAATGCAATAACCTCAAGTGCGTTCGTCGGAATATGGATTAACGAAATAAACGGGATAAATAACATAATACTTGCGGTTATCAGTGCGTGCTTGAGTTTGTCATATTTCAATAAGAAAGTCGCAGAAAGTAATAGCAGATAGTACAAAACAAGATGCCAAAGTGCGGGATGAGTTGTTTCAAGCAGACTGTATTTTAGTCCGCCGAAGAAATTTGAAATATAAACCAGAAGTATAAGCAGATAATTCAAAACATAGTCAACCGCGGCACAAATCGGAACGAAAAATTTAGGAATTACGAGAAGTAACGAGGTTATGAAACCGCAGAAACTTATCACGCTGAGTAAAGGTGAAGCGATAATGTTTGCAAATATTGAATACAGTGTGAAAGTGTTAAAATAGAACATTTGAATAGGTGCGACCCAAATTTGGGCAATTGCGGGAATTAAAATCGGAACTTTCAGCCAGTCAGGGATTTTGGTTAATTTTGTTGCTACGACGTTTGCGGTTGTTAACAAGCCAAGAGTTACGAAAAATGACAATTGAAAACTTACATCACTTATGTAGGCGGGATTGTAGATTAGCATTAACATTGCGACAAAAGACAGCAGGGAAACATTATGGGCATCACGGTCTATGAGTTTTCCGCACATGACAAACAAAAGCATGAGTGATGCTCTGACTACGGATGCTCCAAGACCTGTCATGAAAGTATAAAGAATTACGACAATCATACCTGCGATTACACGCGGTTTGTACGGAATTTTGCAAAATTTGAGGATTACAAACGAGAAAGAAAATATAAATGCGACGTTCATACCTGATGCGGCAAGAATATGTAATAAACCTGAATTAATGAAAGATGTTTTGATTTCATCGGGCGGAGAAACCGCATCATCACCGAATACAATACCTCCAAGAATTTCAAGGTTCGGACTTTTCAGATATTTTGAGTGAATTTTTAAGATTCGGTTTCTTGTATTGTTTAACTTTTGGAAAAATTTCCATTTGAGCGGTAATTTTTCAGGAACAATCTTTGTCGTGTTGTAATCGGCGTACAAAACCGTAAATGTGTTAAAATTTCTGAGATATTTGCTGTAATCGAATTGAGAAGGGTTCGTTGCGGTGAAAGGTTTTCTGAGTTTACCTTGTGTGCTGATTTTACTGCCGATATTCAGTGTTGAGGTGTCTGAATTTGTACCGTTGATTGTTGCAAGGGTTTTGGATTTTGCGATTTTATTTCCGTTAACCTCTTCAATTTCAAGGAAGAAACGGCTTTTATCAGGCGAAATATCAGGAATACTGACAATTCTGCCCGTAAAAGTTCCATCAAGCGGAGTGAGCGGTAATATCTCGTCATTATTCTTAATTTTACAAAATGTTAAGAAAAATCCAAAATAAAAAGTTAGTGCAAATATAAAAATTTTACGGATTGAAAATATTCTCCAATACAAAAGCAAAATTAAAAACAGTGTAAAAATTATACAGCAAACCTCAGAATATCCCTGCAAATATGACAAAATCCCGCTCATAAAAATTATGGCGGTGAAAAATAATATGAAGTTTTT
>CAMAGQ010000162.1 GCA_945833895.1 uncultured bacterium | reverse complement strand
ATATATTCTAGTGTATAAATATAAGTATTTTCTGCTGGTAAATATTGTTTACCCAAAACCCTGTACTGCGCAAATGGTGGCAAATCCACCTCTGTAAGTCCTCCTTTTGCAGGAAGTTTAGCACCTTTTCTTGTTATTATTTTAAATAGTGCGTTTTTCGCATGCTCACTATGTTCGTAATCTCTATTAACATAATTTAGCGCATATCTAGGTTGTATACTTGTACAAGTTGCAGCATAATCAGGAGTAATAATATCACCAGGTTTGGCATCTTCTAATATTCTACTAAATTCTCTTGTACCTTTATCTTTGGCGTGTTTATTTAGACAAACTCCTCTCCACAACACACAATCCTTTGTTGTTCGTGGGATTTGTGATAAGTAACGATTTACTCTGGCTTCAACTTCTTTAATATAGCTATTTTTATATTCTTCAAATGTTGGGAATTTTTGTTGTGCAAATGTACTCATTTCATAACGATCTTTTAAATATTCTTCAGAACTTTTAGAGATTGTTCCGTTATCTAACTTTATGCTTCTTAGTAATTCACGATCATCACTTTCATAGAAACGCCACATATTACTTGGAGCGTGCTCTATGTTTCTAATTAATGGTTCGGCATAAATTTCATCTAATGAATTATATCTTTTTACGCTATCATTCAAGAAAAAACTTTCAGTTTCTTTTAATTTTTGGGCATTTTTAGTTGTAACTTCATAAACTTCTTTAAGTGTAGCCCTTGTTCCTTCGAAATTTTCTTTCGTTAAATATTTAGATGCAGTTGTATATTCAAAACTATCTCCTGTAATTCCAACTTTTTTCGCAAGTGCTGTTATCTCAGAAAACTTTTCTTTTCCAATTTGTTGAGTGATAATTCTTCTATTTGCGATTGTCCAACCCCTATCTACACAAGAGCGTAATATTGAAATTTTACTCATTTTTATATTCCTAAACCTACTATAGATATTAATATAAAGTATTTTTCTCATTAATAATTGCTTATGATTTTAATCTTTTGTAAAAAAAATTTACGTTCATACTAAAAAAGAGGTCTTATGACCTCTTTTAAAAATTTACCCTGGATGCGATTCGAACGCATGACCTACCGCTTAGAAGGCGGTTGCTCTATCCAGCTGAGCTACCAAGGCTTGTGTTTTTATTCTATCACGTAAATTTCTCTATACAAGCCCTTTTTTACATTTTTATAAATTATTAAAAAGAAAAGGCTTTCATCATTTCAGAAAGCCTTTTCTTTTATCTTTATTTTAATCTGAATTATACCAATTCTCTTACTTTTACAGCGTTTTTATTAGCGATTTCAACAAGTGATGAAATTGTTGCTATCATTGAAAGTGTTGAAGTTAGATTGTTTACGCAAGAGCCACAACCGATTGCAGAAGCTCCTGCTGCAAATGCGAACGGTGCAGTTGTAGGGTTAATGCCTGTTGCTGTCATAATAGGCATTTCAACGTTTCTTGTCAATTCAATTGTATTTGATATTGTTAATTCTGCTCTATCCATCAATGCTCTTGCACCTTCAAGATGAGAATCCATTGTGTAATGACCTTCTGTTTGGATCAAGTCAATACCCATTGATTCAAGTTTTACTGCCAAAGCAATTTGGTCTGCTGTTGAAATTTCTCCCGGGATTGTTACTGAGAAGAACACTTCTCTGTCGCCTAGTAATGATTTTGTTTCTTCAACAAGTGACAAAACGTCGTTTGCATCAAATGACATACCTTTCTTGTATAAAACATCAAAGTTTCCTAATTCGATTGCATCTGCACCCAAATCTACCGCTTTTACAAGTTCGGAAGGTACAATTGATGAAACAAATACAGGAAGTTCAGTCATTGAGCGAACTTCTTTGATAATATCTTCTCTTGCACAAATATCAACTGCGGTTGCATGTGCTGTTTCTGCTGAAGTTACAACTTTCTTGATATTTTCGATATCAAAATTGTCGATACCTGCAATAACTTTTACTGCACGTTTTTCTTCTAATGCGTGTTTGAATAAATCAATTCTTGACATAATTTTCTCCTTATTTATAATCTCAAACTTTTCATTTCTGCGTTATACATTTTACTGAATTATACATTAATATTTTAATATTTTCAATAACTAAACCGGAAAAACATTCTAATAGTATTTATTTTTCCATTTCGTGTGAAATAATCTTATAAAAAGAGGTTTATTAACTATGCGAAAATTTCTAATCATATCTTTATTCTTCCTTTTATTTTCAGTAAATCCGCAGGTATTTGCGACCTACACTCAAGAAGAGCAGTCTGCGATTGCCGTATATGAAAAAATCAGTCCAGCTATAGTTTCTATTGAGGCACAGTTAAAGGATGGAATTTCGGCAGGTACTGGCTGTGTCGTTTCGCCTGACGGACTAATTTTGACGGGTTCTCATGTCGTGGAAAACTTTCAGGAAATTTCCGTAACTATGTATAACGGACAAACCTACAAGGCTGAATTTATTGCAAAAATGGGGAAAAACAAAGATTTAGCGTTGATAAAAATTAATCCTAAAAAATCTTTGATTGCTGTTTCTTTTGCAGATTCGGAAAACGTAAAAGTCGGGCAGAAAGTGCTTTCTATCGGTAATCCGTTCGGGTTTTCAAACACGCTGACTCAAGGGATAATCTCAAGAATAGACTACGTTAAAAATCGATTTCAAACAGATGCCGCAATTAACCCCGGTTGTTCGGGAGGTCCTTTGCTCAATTCTGACGGGCTGGTTATCGGGATAAGTCAATCAATTTACAATCCTGACAACAATATTTCAAATATCGGCATAGGGTTTGCAATTCCGTCAAACGAAGCGGTCAAGTTCATTGCAACTGTTGATAAATCTAAAATACATGACGGTAACATTTCTAAAAAAAGATAGTGTTTAGTTGAATTTTGTGCTACAATTTCCTTATGGGGAAACTGAAACTTTGACATTACTCATACTATCCGAAACCTTTCATCAATAGTTAACTACCCCGCCGAACCAAGAAATAACTAAGCAGTTATTTCTTAGTCATGAACTCGTGTTTATAAGCATCAATAAGTTGAGTTGCTTCTTCGTAAGAATGTTCTTTCTGATATTTATCAAATATCATGTTAAGTTGAGCAACTTCATTTGGGTTTTTCAATAGAAACATCATGTCACTTTCTGTCGAATCAGAAGGAATTTGAGATCTGCCAATAGTTGCAGCAGGCATGCTTCCCAAATCTTTGATTTCTTTTGTTTCCGGTTGAGCGACCGGATTTTCAGGCAATGCCGGAGTTTCTGCGGCTGCCTTTTGGATACCTTTGTAATTTACTCCATTAATGTTGTTGTTGTCGATTTCTCTCATAGTATCACCTTACTTTCAGAAATTTCATTTCTATTCTTTTCTTACTATCATGTCGTCCTATAATAGAAAACACGTAAATAACTTTTTTTGCTACTTTGTAAAGAAATTTATTACAAAAATTTACATGTAAATTTTCAAAAAATTTTTCATGTTATCATTT
>CAMAGQ010000161.1 GCA_945833895.1 uncultured bacterium | reverse complement strand
AAATATACATTTTTCCCCAAAAAAAATATTGCTTGACTTTCAAGACATTATCTACAAACTATCTTCTTGGTGCGGTAAATCGCAGATTTACCACACCCTACTTTTCTGGGCAAAATCACAATTCCAAAAGATATAAAAATGACCATAGATGTCGACCCGCTGGATATTTTATAAGATTGTAACATCATTATCTTCTACAGTTGAAGAATCATATAGCGATTCTACTTTATCAAAAGATTTTATTATCAAATCCATTTTGTCAGTTAATACTGTCAAATAGTTGTGTATTTCTTCTTTACTAACCTCTTCAAATTCATTGGTAATTGCTCGATTTAAAACGACTATACCTCTTTGTAATTCTGCAGGTTCACTACTATGAACTAATATAGCAAGAATCGGTTATAAAATAAAGAGAATGTTCATATATATGAAGTAATGTAACATGACAAGAGAGAATTTTAACAGAATAATTTGCCAGAGAATATTAAATTTACGTGTCAAATTGGGTTTGACTCAAGAACAATTAGCCTATCAAAGCGGGATTTCAAAAGGCGGCTTGAGTGAAATTGAAAGAAATATGAAAGAACCCAGAACTTATACCATTACTAAAATATGCAGTGCGTTAGGTATTTCTGTAAAGGAATTTTTTGATTTTGAAGAGATTGAGGATTTTAGAAAAAGTTTATAGAAAATTTAATCCAAACGTTGTTCCAAATCCAAAAGATATTGTTTAACATTCAAGCCGCCTGCATACCCTGTCAATGTGCCGTTTTTGCCGATAATTCTGTGACAAGGAATTATTATTGCGATTTTATTTTTGTTGTTTGCACCGCCGACAGCACGAGAAGCCTTTGGTTGATTGATAAGTTTTGCAATATCACCGTAAGTTACGGTTTTTCCGTATTCGACAGTCAAAAGAGCGTTCCAGACTTTTTTCTGAAACTCTGTTCCTTCAATACATAACGGCAATTCAAAAACCTTACGCTTTTTTGCAAAATACTCATCTAACTGCCTGCAAGTTTCTGTAATTATCGGAGTTTTCTCAATTCCACAATCCAAATTATCCGAAAACCCGACGTTTGAAATTTTCCCGTCTTTTTCTGCAATCCAAATTTTCCCGATTGGCGAATTATAACAATATTTTTTCATAATTTGTACCTGTTTCTAATTTATTATATAATACAACATGATGAAAAAGATACTATGTTTTGGAGATTCAAATACATACGGATTTGTTCCGCAAACCTGCAAACGATATGAGAAAAACGAACGTTGGAGCGGGATTTTGTCAGAAATTCTCGGCTCAGGTTACGCGGTTCTTGAAGAAGGGATGAATAACCGCACCGGATTTTTCAAAAACCCTGAAAGCGTTAAACTTTGCGGGAAAGAATATCTTCCTATTTTTCTGCAAAACCATCACGATATAGATATCTGCGTGCTTTCGCTCGGAACAAATGATTCGCAATTTTTCTACGACCTTGACGAAAACACAGTGCGTGAGGGACTGCAAAGTTTAATCAATTCGATAAAAGAGGTTAATCCTTCAACAAAAATTATCGTTGTTCCACCCGTGAAAATTCAAGCAAACATTTTGAACGGCAATTTTGTAATGTTATTTGATTTAACTTCGGTTGAAAAGATTGCAAAAACCTTCCACGTTTATAGAGAAGTCGCCGACCAAAACGGATGTTATTATTTGGATTTTAATGACACCGTAAAACCTTCGGAAACAGACGGTTTGCACTATTCCGTGGAGTCACACCGAATTATAGCCTGCCAACTTGCTGCGTTTATTAAATTGTATGATTTGTAATTTACCCCCTAAACCCTAAGCCCTGAAAGGTTGAACTTTTCGGGATAAAATCAGAAGTGTTTGCAACTTTTGGTTCTTGTGGCGGAGTGTTTTCAGGGTTTGTTTGGTGGTGATATCTGTAACTTGTCCAAATCCTTGAAATTGCACTCAGCGTAAATCCCATTGCAACAAGGCTGAACAAGAACGGAACACCTGTTATTACAGATTTTTGCTTGATTAACTTGCTCAATTCTTCGTTAACATTTGTTTTATTTTTCAGTGCCAAAGCCTCGGCAATCTTAGGAAGTTCCTTGCGTGTCGGAATATTTGCAATAGTTCCGTCCTGATTTTTCTTGACTAAGTCAGGGAATTTGCCGTTTTTCGCAAGGTATTTCTTGAATCCTGAATCAAGAATTGATGAGCCGAAAATCGTATAAAGTACAACAAGCGGAACTCTTGTCCAAACTTCTAAAAAGTCGAGTTTACCTCGGTCTTTTGCAGCACTTGAATACCCGAAAAGCCCCGTGGTACAGGTTAGAGCAAGCATGCCCTTACTCAAAGCAAATTTGCCGTTGTTATTAACAAAATCCAATTTCAAGTATTCTTTCAAAAATTCATCTGTTTTTTTAGAATTTACACCGACTTTGTGGAGAAGTTTTGAAATATTTGCCCCCGGTTCAAGTAATATTTCGGAAAATTTAAGTGCTGCTTTTGATTTATGACCTGTTGCAGCAAGTGCCAGACCGCCCAAAATTCCGGCAGCGGAAACTAATCCTGATTTTAGCAGAACACTTTTTGAATGTGTTTCAACTCGTTTTTGCTGCTCCAAGTCAACGGTTTTTTCTTTGTTCAAATTCGCAATATTATTGAAATCACTCACTTTAAAGACCTTTAAGGTAAACAAATTTTTCGCAAATCCAAGTGCGTATTCAAGAGCAGGAACTGTAACACAACCGAGTAAAATGCCCGCCTTTGTTGTAATTGCACGGTTTTTCAATGCCTTATCAAGGTTGGATTTTTTAATTTCGTCAACACTGTTGGCTAAATTTTTTACAACGTTTTCCCTGATTTTTTTCGGCTGAACGGCTTTAAACAACTTGTTGCGGAACAAATGTTCACCGAAAAACGGAGCGGCGAAGTAGAAAATTCCCGATTCGATGAACTCTAAAAATGTAAACTCCGAAAAGTCTACAAAACTTCTTGATAAAACCGCTTTCGGAAACCAGTTTGTGAGCGTTCCCTGAATAAATCTTGTGTGCGACAAATTTTCCTGTGATTTCAAAAACTTATCTAAATATTTCGTACTTTTGCTAAATTCTTTGTTTACCCCGCGAAATGTCGGTTTTTGCTGTTGTGATTTGAAATATTCGCTATTTATATTAGTGTTGGTTAAATTTGGTATCATGTTTTCCTATCCTTATTCAAAAAATTAAAATAATACGAAAAAAAGACCGCCTCGGAAGGTGGTCTTTTAAAACTTTGTGATTATTTTAATTATTGCATTCGCTCATCACAATGACCACCTAAAATCAGGCTTTGCATCATCATCATTTGCATCATCATTGTCATAGCGTTTTGCATTAAAAATTTTCCTTTTCGTTAATTATAGGGCTATACTACTATAACCGCACCGTCTTGTCAATAGGGGTGCTTGGGGACTTATATATAAACTTATACTAAAAAATAGTTATAACTGTCACCCTGAACTTGTTTCAGGGTCTTATTGGTGGTAAGATTCCGAAACAA
>CAMAGQ010000160.1 GCA_945833895.1 uncultured bacterium | reverse complement strand
GAGAGGGCAGAATTTCTTAATGAACGTTAGTGAATTTAGAAATTCGGGAGAGGGTTTGAGTAGTAAAGGTAATGCTACAATATGTTCATTTGCAAGATGCTGAACTTGTTTCAGACTCTTATAATTTATCAAAGTGAACATTTAATTTATAGAAGAATAATTAGTCAACTTATTATTCATTCAACCTTGCGACCCTGAAATAAATGCAGGGTGACAATAATTCTTCTGATTCCTAGTACCATACATTTACCCCCGTCATTCTTCGGGCAACAATTTTTTATGCCCGAAGAATCCAAAAGTTGACATAACTTTTTGATTAAACTAACATTAAAACAAGAGGAAATGGAGTGAATATCTCCAGCTGTAGCCGCAGCCGTAATAGCCGGAATGCTCAAAAATAGTTATATCCACGTGCAATTTGGATATAGCGGGAATTTTTGCAGTGTCCTCTTGATATAGAGGATTTTTTTATGTCATTAAACTCACCACCTGTAAGAACACATACGGCGAAACCAGGCACATGCCCGCACGGCTTGCCTTTAGGTGCGTGTCCGATATGCAGCGGAATGGCAGGCGGAAATTCCACATCAAAAAGAGATATCCCGAGAAATGTCGGCGAAATGTCCTACAATCAATGTGCCGCAATAGGTGCAATGCTTCGGGCTCAAAAAAATGCCAGAGCATCTGCTAAACAAGCACAAGAAAATCATATCCAAGCACTTGTCGAATTTCAAAAAAATATGGCATCAACTCACCAACGGCTTACAGAATTTGCAGTGTTTTTAAGTTCAAAAATGCCTAAAATTATCGCCGTTCCGACAAATTTTATTCTCGTAAATATCGTTGGAAACACATTAAAATTTATCCAAAATTTTCCGACTGTTATGGCAAATTTTACACAAAATATCAGACAAAAATTTGCGGATATTTCTGATAAACTCGCTGCAATATATGGTGAAATGGAGGCTGCAATAAAAGATAATCTTTCAAAATTTGTTTCAAAATTGAAAAAGAAACTCAAATTTTCATTTCTTATCTTTGGAACGCAAGAAACAGACGACGAAGAACAAAAAATTGAAGAATCAAAACGCATATTTGAACTTAAAACATACATTCACAAATTATTTACAAACATAAAACAAAAAACAGAAAAGGATAACGAAAAAGATGAACATAAATCCGTTGAATGATGCGGAAAACATAAGACATCAAAGGAATTTGACAAATTCACAGCGAAAAACCACACTCAATACAAAAGAGGGCGTCGTTGTGAATAACGCAATCGGAGCAAATTGCCTTGCAAGTACAAGAAACACCTATCTAATCTCAAACAAAACCGACATGCCCGAAACCTTGTACGCAAGCAATGACAAAATCGACAAAAAATTAATCCCTCTAAGCGGGATTGCACTTGGTGTAATGTCGGCAATTGCAATGGTTACGGGGTTAATCAGCCGCAGTGCAAAAGCAGCAAAAGATTTACCGAAAGAAAAATGGCTTCCCGCAGTGACCAGAAACGTTAATCTTAGCAAAGAAACTCACCAAATAATTTATCAAATGGTGCAAAGTCCGAATACGAAAACCTTTCTTGCGGCAGGCGGCGTACTTTCGCTTTCTGCAATGGCGTTTATGGGCAAAACTTTTTTTGACGGGTTCAAAGAAGTTTGGATAAAACGCAAAGAAGCAAATATTCAGAAAAATCTTCAAGAAAATCTTGTTGAAGTCGAAACTCAAGCCTTTTCAGGAAAAATGCAAATAATCAGAAGCATGCTTTCAAAATACGCAAATGATTTTGAAAAGTACCTTGTTTCTGATGATGAGCCGATTTTGCCGAATTTTGGCAAATCAAAATTCAATATGACTTTCACCTCTTGTGAACAACCTTCAAATAAAACAAAAAACAACGCAGGAAACATTCTCCTCGGTGCGGGAACCGTGCTTGGAATAATCGGGCTTGGCTACTTATCGCTGAGAAATCTCTCCCGCGGAAAGTTGCATTTACAGGAGAATTTAAACAAAATTCAATCTGAGATTTCAAAGATTGTTGACAATTCAACCGAGTATACAAAAGATACCGATAAAAATACGCTGGAATACCTGTTCTCAGCGATAGAAGGCACGGATAAGTCAGGAGATTTTATCACAAAACAAATCGACAAATTAAAATGGAAAAATCCGCAAGAAAAATCAGAATTCTTGAGCAAAATCCTAACCAAAATGAAAACTTCGACCACGCAGGTTAACCCTAATATCGGCGGCGACGGAACGCCGCGACCTGCATTCAATTCTTTTGTTGACGATTACAGAGCATTTTTCTACAACTGGCTGATTGATACCGAAAATCCGCAGTTTAAACAACTATTCTTAGGGATAACGGGCGTTACAGCACTGAGTTACGGCGGAAAACTTGCAGGGGATGCAATCAAAGAAGTTCAGGTTAAAAAAATTAACGCAGAAACCGAATTAGAACTCCAAAAACGGCTTGTTTCAACCGAGTTGAGGAATTTCAAATCCAAAAAAGATTCCGCAATTACCCCGCTGGTTGACGAGTTTTATAAACAGGTTGACAGCGGAAACCGCAGCAAAGAAGAACTTAAATCAATGGCGGAAAACATTCTGTTCGAGGTGAAAAACGGTGCACCTTACGTGTATTCATAACAAAACTTTGGAGCGACTATGATTCAACAAATTCAAATAACAAATTATCCAAATACATACCAACCGCAATATGTTTGCAATTCTTGTAAATTACCTTCCGACGGCAGAAATTATTGTACATTCGACAAAAATGAAGTGGATTATTTCGTGAAACAACGAGAAAATGCCCTGCCCTATTTGACTGATATTTTAAATCATTCCAATAACGAAGCACAGGTAACAGAGGCTTTATACATCATGAACCGCCTGCACGACAATGGGGTCAAAGGAATTGACAAACTCTATCCGGCATTTGCAAGATTTAACCACACGGATTCACCGAATATTCAGACTTTTCTTGCGGGGATTTACAGGAAAATCCAAGTTCCTGATGCCTTCGGACCTTTGGTTAATATGCTTGTAAAAAATACGCAAAAACCGTATAATCCTGCTCAACCGTTTGACCCGAATGAAGAAATCGGCGGAGCAATTTTGAGTTACATTTCTGACAGATTCAGAGGATAGAACGCATGTGTAGACCGACCCCTCACCCCTACCCCTTCCCCCATAAGGAGAGGGAGAAACGTCATTCTGAGCAGAATATTTTGAGAAGAGGCGGAAATTTGCACAGAGTGCGAAGAATCCCTTGTAAGCCTTGTTAGGGATTCTTCAGACATAAAAAATTGTTGCCCTCAGAATGAGCAATAACTCTTCCCCCTCCCCCGTCGGGGTTGGGATGGGATGATATTATTTGAAACCCTCTCCCGAATTTCTAAATTCACTCCGTTCATTAAGAAACTCAACCCTCCCCCAAGGTGGGAGGGTAAAAGGTGTTAGGGATTCTTCGCACTACGTACAAATCTTCATCCTTTTACCAAACATTTTGCTCAGAATGACGATTATTTTA
>CAMAGQ010000159.1 GCA_945833895.1 uncultured bacterium | reverse complement strand
CTCAGAATGACGAAATCCGCCCCCACCCCCTCTTCCGTTGGGCGAAGGGCTAGTCGGCACATTATTTCGCAATACTTTGAGCGACGATATAACCCGTTGTCCAGCAGTTTTGCAGGTTAAACCCGCCACAAAACCCGTCAATATCCATTATTTCCCCGCAACAGTACAGGTTTTTATATTTTTTAAATTCTAGGGTCTTTGAATTTAATTCCTTCAAATCAATTCCACCGCAGGTTACAACTTCGCCCTCAGGAAATTTCCCTATTATATTCAATTCAAACGAAGTCAGTTTCTCATAAATCTTGTCACGTGTTTTGCCGTCAATTTTGTGGCAAGGAGTTTCGGTATCAATTCCCAACGTATTCAAAATATAGACAGCAAGCGATTTTGGAATATATTTCCCTAACAGGTTCTTAATTTCTTTATGTGAATTATCGTTCAACTCCTGCTGAAAATCAAAATCTTCAACCATTTTCAACCGAAGTTTATAGGGCAAAGTTTCCCTTGCAAGAATTGCTGAAATTTTGTAGATTAGCGGCCCTGAAATACCCTTGTGAGTAAACAAAACATCCCCATTAAAATCTTTTTTCCCAACACGTATTGAAACATCTGACAAACTCACTCCTGAAACTTCAGAAAAATCTTCTTTTGTCAGCATGCCCACAAGTGATTGAGTTTGAGGAACTATTTTTATTTCTAATTCTGACAGCAAATCCAAACTTGCATGCCCGCCTATTGCAATTACTACGCAATCAAAGGCATAAGTCGACTTATTTGTTTTGATTTTATAACCGATTTCAATCGGGGAAATTTTTTCGACCTGCTCATTTGTGAAAATACAACCTTTTAATGCTTCAAGGAATTTTTTACGAATATCAGAAGATGAATTTGAAACGGGAAAAATTCGCAAATCATCTTGTGTATAGGTTTTTACTCCGATACTTTCCATAAAATCAATGGTATTTTGTGTTGAAAATCTTGAAAATAACGAATACAAAAATTTTTCGCCACGTGGATAATTTTTCGCCAACTGTTTAAAATCATACTCTGCGTGTGCCAAATTACAGCGTCCACCGCCTGTTGGAAGAAGTGTTCGCAAAAATTTCCCTTTATCAAAAAGAGTAACCTCAGCCCCTGCATCATTCAGGTATTTTGCACAGATACAACCCGCGGGGCCAGCTCCGATTATTGCAACACGCAAACTAGAAATCAACTCTTGTGCCATACAAAAACACCATTTCAGGGTTCTCTAAGTCATTGTGCATTTCTACAATTGTTTTATGTAAAACAGGATGTTCAAATTCCGAATTTAATTCAAGCATCGGAACAAGCGTAAATGCTCTTAAATGCACGTATTTATGCGGGATAACCAAATTTTCTTCGTTTATAATATCTTTGTTATAAAACAAAATATCAATGTCAATAGTTCTGTCCTCGTAGGTTTGAGAGGTCTTGGTTTCTCGCCCTAACTGTTTTTCTATTCGCTGACAGACTTCAAGAAGTTCTTGCGGGGAATACTTTGTTTTTATTTCAATAACAGCATTAACAAACCAGGATTTAGTGTTCATATTCCAAGGTTCTGATTCATAAAAAGCAGAGGTTCTGACAATAGAAATTTTTTCGTCAGCACCAATCAGTCCTGCAGCCTGCTGAACATATCCTATTCTATCGCCTTTATTTGAGCCTAAACTTAAATATACTATCGCCATATCCTGATTTTATAAATTTTTGTTGCTATTGTCAACATGTTTTATTCTTTGGTGTATAATTTTCTTGTTATGATTACATATTCCATTATTTTAATATTATTATTACTGGTTGCTATGGCAATGTTTAGCGAACTTTTCCTGTACGGATTAGTTTCAACCTTGATTTTTATAATTTTGTTACCGTTTTACTACATAGTCAGAGCGATAAGCGGTAAATTTCTATACGGCTGGAAAGAAAAACTCGGGTTCTTCAAAGCACCTGACCTTGGTTCAAAAGTCATTATGTACCACGGGGTTTCGGTTGGGGAAGTTATCGCTCTTGAGAACCTCATAAAAAAGACCAAAGAAGTTTTCCCTGACTATAAAATCGTAGTTACGACAGGCACAAAAACGGGTCAGGAAATTGCAATAAAAAAATATTCCAACATAGTTGATTTTATTACGTATTTCCCGTTTGATATTCCAATCTCGGTACACGCATTTTTCGCACAAGTAAAACCGTCTGTGGTTTTGATTGCTGAAACCGAATTGTGGCCGATTTTCGCATCGTTTTGTAAACTAAAAAATATTAAACTCTATACAATCAACGGCAGAATGTCTGATTCTACATACCGTTTATATCGTATGTGCAGATATTTTTTCAAAAAAATTCTTGTTAAATATACCAAAATCCTTACCCAAAGTGAATTTGACAGAACGAAACTGATATCAATCGGTGCTCCTGAAGATAAAACGTTTGTCATGAAAAATTTGAAATTTGATGTTAAACGTTCTGATGAAAAAGTTGAAATAGGACAAGGCTCTTATAGAATTATCATTGCCGGCAGTACGCACAAACCTGAAGAAGAAATGATTATCAAAATATTTAAAGAAAAACTCCAAAAATACTCTGATATAAAACTTTTACTTGTTCCAAGGCATACAAACAGAATACCGCAAATTCTTCCGCTACTTGATAACTCACAAATAAATTACGGGTTCCGTTCAAAAAATGATACTTTTGCGGAAAAAGATATTATAGTTTTAGATACAATGGGTGAACTTGGCAAAATGTATTCAATCTGCCATTTCGCGTTTATCGGCGGAAGTTTCAATAACACAGGCGGACATAACCCGCTTGAGGCAACCGTTTATTCAAAACCAACGATTACAGGGCCGTCTATTCATAATTTCCGTGATATTTATTGGCTTTTATCGCGGTCAAAAGCAGGCAAAATCGTAAAAACACCTGAAGAATTGAGTAATTATATGGAAACCCTATTATCGGATAACGAGTTCTACGAACAGGCATGCAAGGATTGCGAAACAATCTTCAATGACCAACAAGGTGCACTTGATGTCGTTATTGAAGAATTAAAACAGGTTCTGTAGGTAAGTGATATTGGTAATAACTCCACGATATCGTCATTCTGAGGGTGACAAATTTTTATGCCCGAAAAATCTCTAACAAATTTGTTTGGGTGAGGTTTCAGATTTCAATTCTTTATTAGTTACGCTAACATGTCATAGTCTAGTTTATAATGCCTTGTCCCAATTATTGACGTCAACCCCAATATTCCAATTATTACTACAAAAACTGATGATAAAACCGGAATCAAGTTTGAATTTTGCAGCATAATATGCCCTTTTCCAAATGTCGTTAAGGTTACTAACATAAGAGTTTGGTAGACTTCAGTCTACCAAACTCTTATGTTAAATGTCGAAGATGGGACTCGAACCCACAAGGCATTAACCACACGAACCTGAATCGTGCGCGTCTACCAATTCCGCCACTTCGACAAGATTGCTTATTCAATTTTCAAAATGTACGCTCCGTCTACGCGGCGGATGTTGACTCAAGGTCAACCCTCTCGGAAAACAATACTTAATTGTTTTCCTGCGGCAGAGTGCCACTTCGACAAGATTGCTTATTCAATTTTCAAAATGTACGCTCCGTCTACGCG
>CAMAGQ010000158.1 GCA_945833895.1 uncultured bacterium | reverse complement strand
ATTTGGAGAAACTTGCCCTGTTTCTTTTTACAAATCTTTTCACTTATCATATTTTTATGATTTTGTTTTGAATATCTAAAACCACATGCAGGCATAAATCAAAACTATTCTTCGAAAGTTACACATTTACCCCTTAAGCATTGAATTACCTGTAAAATTGTTCATTTTACTTAAAAATTCAATATTTTCAGGTTTCAGCATATTTGAATCTGCGGCTTGTACTTGTGCAGGATTAACTTTTTCCGCTGCCTTTTGTTTAGCCATACGACGGTTTGTCAAGTAAATATTCAATTTTGGAATACCGATACCAAGAACTAATCCTGAATACAAATATCCTGCAAGTTGAGCATATTTAATGTATTTAAGTTTAGTTTTTGTAGCACCGTCAGCAAGTTCAACCAATTTTTCGTAAGGAAGAACTTTTCCTGTTTCATCAAATGCTTTCTTGCCAAGATGTGCGTGAAGAACTTCATCTCTGGTCTTTAACGCAGAACCCTTAATCCAGTTCATAATACCGTTGCCGTCACGTTTAATCAATGATTTATCAAATTTTTGAGCAACAAGTTTCTGTACGAAATTACCAAGAAGCAGCCAGTTAGCAAAGCCTAAAATGTCTTTAAATGATGCTTCTTTTAATTCGTTATCGTTACGAGATGCCAAAAATCTTGACATAATAGTAACACCGTAAATGAATTTAAATTGGTTAATTGTCGGTGATAAACCTTTAAATTGAAGGTTTTTGAGAAGATTTTTCGGATTACCGATTGTTGCAAGAACACCTGCACCAAATAATGCGGCAACAACACCTTTTCTAATCTTAAATCCGACAGATTTATCCTCTTCGCCACCGCCGACAAATCCGCTCTTACCTGTTTTAAGTTTAGTCAAATAAATGTTAAGCGGCTGAGCAGAAACACCAACGGCAGATGCAATGCCAAGACCTAAAAGTGAACGTTTCAGGTTCATTGACTTTAAGCCTTTCAAGAACGCATTTTCTAAAACAGGAGATGTTTCTTTCGCTGCTGTTTTTACTGATTCCTCGGCAGCCTTGAACGCATTTATAACAGACTCTTTATTAAATACATTACCTAAGTTGTAAAGGTTACGAATTACAGATTCTATATCATAGCGAGAAGTATGAAGTCTTTCGCCGGCTTTTGCAACAATTCTGTAATTATTTTCAACCTTAGAATCAGAAACAAGTATTCCCTTAATCAGATTGAATGTATCTTTTGATAACTTCTTACTGCCTGATTTTATGTCATTGTCAAGAATATCAGCAACTTTATCCGTTGCTTCGTTGCTAAAGCGAACCCACTGTGCATTTTTATCAGGACTTAAAGCCTCATAATTTTCAAGTGTTTCCTTCAAATAAGCACGTAACGGATTAGCATCAGGCTTACCTTCTGCGGCTAGCAAAGCGTTGTGGTAAATTTTACCCTGAAGATTAATTGTTTCAGAATCAGCAAATATAGAACTTGCTTTAATATCATTTTTACCCAAGCCGTAAGCCTTGTTCAAGCCTGTAGCAAACAACAGCCCCGCACCGGTTCCGTACAACCCAATCATAGAGTGGTTTGCGTTACCAGTCCCCTCACGACGTAAGGTTTCGATACCTGCTTCTGTGTTACGGGTAAAGTCAGTACCTGTTCTAGGCAGTACCATGAAACCAAGGTCAACAAAAGTTGCACCCCAAGCTTGATTCGTATCAAGAAATCTCAAAAACAAATCAAAACCACCTGTGAAACTCGGTGTTGAAGTTTTTGTGGTTGGTCTTCCTGTAGTTACGGGATTTGAAGAAACATTCTTTGCTTCGCCACTTTGCCTGCGTAATGGTTGGTTTTGGAGTTTAAAATTTTGTAAGTTACTGTCTATTTTCATTTCTGCTGCCTTTTTTGTTAATCTTTCTAGTTAAAAAATGAACTAAATGCCGGAGATTTATCTTTCATTAGTTTTTGGGTAAACGTTGTTGAAGCCCCAAGCGTAGAATTTGCAACGAAATTAGCATTCTGTGCTTGTTGTTTCATTTGGTTTTTCTTATTTGTTTGAGTTCTTGTGTATAGCGGAATAAATATACCAAGAGAAAGTAAAGAGAATGCAAGATTGCCTAATTGACACAAGGCTCTCATATTCTTAGCCTTAGTTCTCAATACGCTGTCAGTGATTGCACCAAGTTCGTCTGTTGACTTCATCTTAGTATGTTTAGCCCAGTTCCAGAATTTCTGGAATACATTTGCATCTTCTGACGGAACACTTAATCTGTTGAGAAGTTTAATTCCGTCCTTGTTATGATTTTCAAGATATGTTGCAATACCTTTTGCTGCATAATCGCCAAGGAAGTAGAAACTTGAGAAGGTTGCAATATCTCTTATCGTATTTTCTTCAAGTTCGTTTGAATCCTCAGCTGCCGCAATTCTGCTTGAGAATGTAGCGGCTGAAATAATTCTTGCCTGATCCATAGTAGGGAAGATATTTTTGAATTGGAACATCTTCAAACTTGGTCTGTCCATTATCATTGATAATGCGGCAACTCCAAGCATTGCAGGAACGGCAACGAATTTTTCTGCTGTCAATTTAGCCTTTTCAGCAGGAGTTAAAATTCTTTCGGTGTCATCGTTGTAAATCGGAGCACCTTTCTTACCTGAAAGTTTATGAGTAATCCATCTGTTAATAGGTTGAGCCGCAATTGCAAGAGGAATAATTAAACCTAAACCTGCGATACTCTTAGCATTAACAAGACGTTTTGCTTTAGAGAAGTATTTAGATAAATCATCAGCGGTTTTAATATTGTCGCCTTCTTTTACAACGCCGTGCAATAAATCCGATGCACTTTCACAAAGGTGAGCCAAACTGCTTGAGAAGAAACTCTTATCACCTGAAAATCTGATATTTTCAGCAATTCCGCTCTTTGATACCATATATTTATACAGACTTGAAGATTTTTCCGCTTTTTGTGAAGCCAGATCTTTTGCGGTTTTTCTCAAGTTTTCAAGATACTCTTTGTCGTTAGCAAAAATATCCTTAAACTTTTTCATTCCGTTAGTCTTAACATCACCGTCAACACCTTCAATATCATCAAACATAGTTTTTAAGGTATTGAAAATTCTATCTTCTTTAGAAGCACCCTGAGCCTTAGCGTAGTAAGTCTGAACTTTATTTATGGTATCGCCGTTTGCCCAACTTTTGAACAAGTTAGATTTGTCAAAAATTCCCATAACAGGTTTTTGCAATAAATAAGCAACACCTGCAACAACAAAACTAGGAATAATACAGTTGATGAACAGCCCTGAAGATTCACGTCTAAAGGCTTCAAAACCGCCCATTACGTTCAATTTACGTTCTTTTTCTTCGTTTCCATTTTCATCTTTCTTTTTAGAACCTATAAAAGTTTCAAAAAATGTTCTCGGAATAATCGCCGTAGATAAATCAAGAACAGTAACATTCAGCATCGGGTACTCTTCGCATTTTTGAACACCTTTCAAAGCATATTGCCCGCAAGAATGCCAAAAATGACCGCCAAGTCCCGTAAAACTTGCTTGTCCTTTTTGGTTCAGCCCAACTCTGTCGGTCGGGGTTCTTCTGCTATTTACACTACCTAATTCAACTTTATTTATCATATTTAATTTCTATCTATGCCGAATGTCCTTATTATACCCAAGACACGTTCATATTAAAAGTCGTGAA
>CAMAGQ010000157.1 GCA_945833895.1 uncultured bacterium | reverse complement strand
CTTTAACCATAATATCCCCCTAAAACTATACTCTATTCTTTCACGTAACCCCGCCTTTTGTCAACACTATATTTAGATACATTAAACTAACGTAAATAATCTAAGTTTCTGTTTGTAATTACATAATACGCACAACCGTAACCTGTAGACGTTTTTGGTATGCAATGAGAAGTATAAGGATAGTTAGAGTTTGGTGAACCAAAAGGCTTTAGAGTACCGTCCTCGTAACTAAAAATAAATAAATCGCTGCCAAGTTGATTTGGCAAATTCTCTCCATTTGTATCAATAAATATTTCAATATAAGTTCCACCTTTACGCTCACCTTCATCGGTAGATTTCCACCAAATTGCAGTACCGTTCATAAGGACTACCTTATAATATCTGGTATCTGTTCCATATTTGATATCGTGCGGCTGACCATTTCTTCTTTTATAAGTTTTCTTTATGCAAGTTTGCTCCGTATCATTAACCCCGCAATCAGATAAAATTTTTAAATGAGGCTTTAATTTCTCTGCAATACTTATAGCATCCGAACTTGACCAGTAACTAGAAACCCACCCCGAAGCATCTCCGTTTTCTTGCTCTGCCAACCTTATTGCCTGAGTTAATATTGAATGTGTCGTTTGAAGTTTTGAAACAGTTTCTCTTTCTCGAATATTGAACATCAATGACGGAATTGTCATCGCTGAAATCACCCCTACAATTCCCAAAGTTATTAACACTTCTGCAAGCGTAAAAGCCTTAAAAACTTTCATATTCCCTTCTCCTTTATTAAATACTACCATTAATTACGTACTATCCGTACGTATTATTTACAAAAATTTACGTCTAGACTGTACATATATGGGTAGTGAATTTTATAAAAACCTTGGTACTAATATAAAAAAAAGACGCAAACTTATGGGATTAACTCAGCAAGATTTAGCGGACAAACTTAATATGTCGTTAAATTTTGTCGGAAAAATTGAAGTTGCGTTCTCAAAACCATCACTTGACACACTTATTGAAATCGCAAAAGCCCTTAAAACAACGGTTTCTGAATTAACAAGATTTTAAACACACAAAAAGACAGACCTTTTGCAGTCTGCCTTTTTATTATGTTTAAATTCAACTAACCGATTACAGGAGCAACAAATGTTCTTGCAGCCAAGTCTTTATCTAATTGTAATAAAGCGTTTTTGTCTTCACCAATCAGTCTAAGAGTTGCCAAAACACCGCCTACAGATGCTTCTTCTTCAACCTGTTCTTTAATATACCAGTCTAATAAATGTAATGCGGCTCTGTCCTTAACCTCATCAGCGACATCAGCAAGGTGATTAATTCTTGAAGTTACAAATTCTTCATGTCTAAGAACTTGTTCAAAAATTTCGATAATAGTTTTGCCTTCAACTACAGGTTTGTCAATGGCTCTAAGGTCAACCTTTCCGCCTCTTTCGTTCAAATAATCGTACATTCCCATAGCATGAGCGTGTTCTTCCTGAACCTGTACATCAAACCAGTTTACAAAACCTTGCAAATTAAGTTCCTGAAAATATGCTTTCATTGCTAAATAAAGGTATTCAGAATATAATTCCTTGTTAATCTGTTCGTTAAATTCTTCTTCAAGTCTTGCATCTATCATATAAAACCCTCCTTTGCTAAACTTTTTACGCATCTAGTATAGCACAAAAACCAACTGTCAATCAAACATATCTTTTTAATGCAGGAAGAATCCCTGACAAAATTTACACGAGATCCTTCGCTTCACTCAGGATGACGAGGTTTTGACTATTATCAGCACCATCCCCTACTCCTTCCCTCAAAAGGTAGGGAACAGTATTTATCCGCAAACCTTTTCTTTTAAAGTTTCCTTGACATCTTTTAAAATAAGTTCTTTAGTCAAGTGGTAGCGTTCGTACAACTCTTGGAGCGGAACTCTGTCGGTAAATTCTTTCTTCGCACCGTAATTCAAAGTTTTCATATCAGAATTTCCATAAAATCTTGAAATCTTTTCGCCAAAACCGCCGTCAAGAACACCGTCTTCAAGTGTTATAACAAGTTCGTGGTTTTGTTTTAGGTTTTCAAGAAGTTCAACGTCAATTCCCGTTGTATAAACAGGATTAATCAAAGTTGCATCAATTCCAAGTTCTGAGCGTAGATATTCTTTAACTTCACCCGCAAGTGAGAAGAAGTTACCTAACCCAAGAATTGCAACTTTTTCTCCTTGAGTTACGACTTTATACTTATTGATTTGAGAATAATCCGTAGTATCAGGAATTCCTGTAGAAACAAGTTCTGTCATAGGAACTCTGATTGCTACAGGGCGTTCGTTTTGATTGTACGCATATTCAAGCATTGCAAGATATTCTTCTTTATTGGTCGGTGACATATAAACAAGGTTCGGAATATTGCTAACCATAGGAATATCAAAAGTACACAAGTGAGTTGCATCAGCCCCTGAAATTCCGCCCCAATAAACAAGAATTGTAAGCGGAGAATTATTCAACCCTAAATCCTGTGATAACTGGTCGTAAGTTCTTTGAATAAATGAACTCATCACGGTGAATATCGGTTTTGCACCGCTTTTAGCAAGAGCTGATGAGTATGCAACCGCGTGTTCTTCCGCAATTCCAACATCCGTATATTGAGAACCAAGGTCTTCTCTATACTCTTTATCAAATCCGAAAACTCCAGGAGTTCCTGCGTTTACAACGATTGCTCGCTTGTCTGATTTAATTTTATTTCTTATAAATTCTCTTGTAAGTGATGTATAAGTTTCTACAGCAGGAGCCGATGCTGTTTCTGGTTTTTCATCAAGAGTTCCCGCCAAAATATAGTGGAAAGATTCTTTATTTTCTTCCGCAGGTTCTAACCCTTTACCTTTTAGAGTGTGAATATGCACAACTATCGGTTTTTTAGTTCCTTTAACTTTTTCAAACGCACTAATCATTTCTTGAATATTATTGCCTTCTTCAACATATAAATAATCAAAACCTAATGATTTAAAGAAATTGCATTCAGCCTGCCCTTTGGTTTCACGCAACAATTTCAAGTTGTCGTAAATTCCGCCGTGGTTTTCCGCGATAGACATTTCATTATCGTTAACCACAATGATAATATTGCTATTCAAAACAGCCGCATTATCAAGACCTTCAAGAGCTTCGCCGCCGCTTAGCGAACCGTCGCCGATAAGTGCGATTACGTTGTAATTTTCGCCTTTCAAATCTCTTGCTTTTGCAACACCTGTTGCCAAACTTACAGAAGTCGAAGTGTGACCGATTTTGAACAAATCGTATTCACTTTCTTCAGGAGCGGTATAACCTGTATATTTAAAATAGTTTTCAGGATTGGTAAACCCATCCTTACGACCTGTTAAAATCTTGTGCGGATAACATTGGTGAGAAACGTCAAACACAACCTTGTCAACAGGCATGTCAAAAACATAGTGCATAGCGATTGTCGTTTCTACAATACCCAAATTCGGACCCATGTGTCCGCCGATTGCGTTCACTTTTTTGATTATTAACTCTCTCATTTCATCAGCAAGGAGAGTCATTTCATCTACAGTTAAATTTTTTAAATCCTTTGAATTGTTAATTTTGTCTAAAATCATATTTCCATCTCTTTCTGTTATACATTAATTTTATATAATCTGAAAAATTTTTCAAGAGAAAAATAAGGCTGAAGAAAGTTATTTCAACTCTCATTTAATTTATTGT
>CAMAGQ010000156.1 GCA_945833895.1 uncultured bacterium | reverse complement strand
GTTATTCATTAGGTTTTTATAATTATTTTTTATGTAAAATTGAATTTCTGTTGAATTCCATATTTGTTTTGATTCTATAGAGTTTGCATCGTAGATAATTCCTTGTGAATTTTTGGGAATCCCAACTTCATCCATTAGTTTGCTTAAGCCGGGATTCGTAATTTCAATACGGGAATTTAAAATATGAGCATGTTTATTATTTTTAGCATAACTAAAATCTTGCATTGCATTTTGTAAATTTGCTCCCGAAATTGTAAAGAATGGACTAACAACTTTACTCATGTTATTTATCATTTGTTCATCTTTTGTCATTGATTTATTTGCGGCGGCACCAGTGAGTGTGCCACCGTGTTTTGAACGGTAGTGGGCTTTAACTTTTGTTCCGTCACTTCTTGTGTATTCATGAACGTATATAACATCACTATTTCCAGCCAAGTCTGCATTCCTTGGCACTCCTAAGGTTGTCATTTGATAATCAATTGCTTTCTCGTTTGCCGCAAATTCATTTGGCGACATTGCTCCAACTTCTTCAGCCGTGAATAATCTGTTGTCATTTGATACTCGATTAAAAAAATTTCCTAAATTTGTCATTGTTTACATCATTTCTCCTTTTGTTTAATATTTACCCCCTTTATTGATTTCTTGCCCTTTTTATAATAATTTATTTATGAAGGATTAAAATTGTTCAAAGAGGTAAAAATGAAGATATTAGTAGGTTTATCAGGCGGAGTGGATTCAACGGTAGCCGCATTAATTTTAAAACAGCAAGGTTATGAGGTTATCGGAGCAACTATGTCAATCTGGGGTAAAGACGGAATGGCTGCAAAATCCGGTCACAAAAACGCTTGCTACGGTCCTGACGAAATCGAAGATATTGAAGCAGCAAGACAAATTGCCAACAATCTCGAAATTCCTTATCACGTTTGTAATTGTGTTGAGCAGTATGAAAAAATTGTTTTAGAAAATTTTCGCTCCGAATACGTTCAAGGACGTACTCCAAATCCTTGTATCTGGTGTAATGCTTATGTTAAATTTGGCGCGCTTCCGCAAATGGCAAAACTGGACGGAATTGAGTTTGATAAATTTGCAACAGGTCACTATGCTCGTGTTGAAGAAAAAGATGGTAAATTTCTTCTAAAAAGAGGGGTTGCTCCTAAAAAAGATCAATCTTATTTTCTATACAGATTACAGCAAGAACAGTTGAAAAACCTAATCCTACCGCTTGGCGGCTACACGAAAGATGAAATTCGTCAAATCGCAAAGGATAACGGGTTAGACGTTGCCGAAAAGCCTGACAGTCAGGATTTTTACGGAGGAGATTACAACGAACTTCTTCAACTGGAAGAAAATCCTGGAAATATCGTTAATCCTGAGGGAAAAATTTTAGGAACTCACAAAGGTATATGGAATTACACTGTGGGACAGAGAAAAGGCATTGGTATATCTTCAACGGAGCCGCTATACGTTCTTGAGTTGAGAAAAGACTCAAACGAAGTGGTTATAGGGCCTGCGGATAAGACTTTCAAAAAATCACTTATTGCAACTAATTTGAGTTGGGTTTCAGGCGAACCGCTAAAAGAAGAACTTCAAGTGAGTGCAAAAATTCGCTCAACTCAACAGCCTGTTCCTGCAATAGTACGACCGATCGACGATAATCACATTGAAGTCATTTTTGACGATATGCAAAAATCAATCGCTATCGGACAATCTGCCGTTTTGTATGACGGAGATATCGTACTTGGCGGCGGAGTAATCGATTCGGCTAAGTAGAAATTTTTATTTCCCGTTATCGTATCGAAATCCTTGGGTAGCCGAAACAGTTCTGCCGATTGTTTTGATTTTATCCTCAAGCGAAGCCTTAGCCAGTTGCAAATCTTCGCAAATCCCGCTTTTATTCGGGTAAATTTCATATTTTTTGCCATTTTGCACATTATTAACATTTGGCATCACAACATTTGCCCCCGATTGCAGTGCAATAATTCTTCCGTTCGGATTTAGAGTTTCCATAGCGGTCGTTGCGGGTATATTTATATCAGGAAGCAAAATTCGAGTTAATGCCATAACCTTTAAGGCAAGTGTCAAACTTCCTATTTTGGCTTTTCCCAACGGAGTTTGAGGATGCGGAATAAACGGCCCGATTCCAATCATATCAGCATTAATTTCTTTGAAAAATAAAATATCATCAGCCAGCGATTCAACCGTTTGATTAGGCAAGCCGACCAGACAGCCCGTTCCAACTTCATACCCAAGAGTTTTCAAATCCCGCAAGCACCTCAAGCGGTTTTCAAAACTCATATTCGGGTGCATTTGTTTGTACAAATCTTTATCTGTCGTTTCAATTCTGATTAAATACCTATCTGCACCTGCCCGTTTGAAGGCTTGATATTCCTCAAAACTTCGTTCACCGACACTCAAAGTCACAGCAACACCAAAATCTTTGATACCGCTGACGATTTCACAAAGTTTATCACTTGTAAAAAAGACATCCTCACCCGATTGCAAAACTATCGTCTTATAACCGATATCAACCGCCGATTTTGCACATTTGATAATATCATCTGCCGACATTCTGTATCTGTCAATCTTAGAATTTTCGGCACGTAATCCGCAATACTTGCAGGTATTTTTACAATAATTTGAAAACTCAATAAGCCCTCTTAAATGGATTTCGTCGCCCGTATTTTCCTGTCTGACCTTATCGGCAAGAGAAAACAGCCAATCGTTTTGGCTGTCGTCCCTTAAGATATCTACTAATTCTTGTTTTGTAAATTCTGTCATTTAAAATATTCCAAATTTTTGAAATTTAAACTAATTTCATATTAATTTCTTCAAGCATTGCCTTATCTTCTTCCGATTTAGAACCTGCCGTTGTCAAATAATTTCCGACAAGAACAGAGTTTATGCCCGCAATAATCCCGCGTTTCTGGTTTTCCGCTGAAAGTCTTGTTGTTCTTCCGCCCGCATAACGAAGCACGGCTTTAGGTAAGGCTATTCTAAAAATACAAATAGTTTTCAAAATTTCTTCTTCATCAATCTTATCGCCGTAAGATTCCAAAGGAGTTCCCTTAATCGGACAAAGAATATTCATCGGAACAGATTCAGGGTTAAGTTCTTTTAGCGACAAAGCCATATCAACCCTGTCTTCCCTTGATTCTCCCATACCGATAATAACACCGCAGCAAACTTCCATTCCGTACTTTTGAACAAGTTTAACCGTATTAATTCTATCGGCAAAAGTATGTGTAGAACAAATAAAGTTATGGTATTTTTCAGAAGTATTAATATTATGATGAAATCTTTTTAATCCTGCTTCTTTTAAACGTTTAATCTGTTCTTCTGTCATGATTCCTAAAGAAGCACAGCATTCAAGCCCCTCAATTTGTGTAACGGCTTTAACCATTTCAATAATAACTTCAAAGTCCTTATCTGAAGGACGTCTGCCGGAGGTAACAATACCAAATCTTGTAGCACCGTTTTCTTTTGCACTCAGTGCCGCCTTTTTAACGGTTTCGACATCCAAAAGCGGGTGGCATTCGATTTCAGCGTGGTTGTGACTGCTTTGAGCACAGTATTTGCAATTTTCACCGCAAGCACCTGTTCTCGCACTTATAATACTGCAGGCCTCAACCTCATTACCAAAATTATCATCAGTTATTTGCCTTGATATTTTAATCAATTCATCAAGCGGTTTGTCGTATAACTTTAAAAAATCTTCTTTTGTATAATCGTT
>CAMAGQ010000155.1 GCA_945833895.1 uncultured bacterium | reverse complement strand
CCTGCAGGTATTGAACAAGGTTTCCAAAACGCTATCGCAGGAGCATCAGAAGCAATCGTTGTTACAACACCTGAAATGTCTGCTGTTCGTGATGCTGATAGAATTATCGGATTGCTTGAAGCAAAAGAAGAAATTAAATCTTACAAATTGTTGTTAAACAGAGTAAGACCAAACCTTATAAAAACAAACGATATGATGAGCGTTGATGATGTTGTGGAAATCCTTTCTACAGAACTAATCGGGATAATTCCGGAAGATACAGGAATTATTACATCAACTAACAAAGGTGAACCAATCGTCAATAACGAAAAATCACTTGCCGGCATGGCTTATCACAATGTTGCAAGACGTATTATGGGCGAAGAAGTTCCGTTTTTAAATCTTGAAGAAGAAACAAGCGTTATGGCAAAAGTGAAAAAATTCTTCTCACATCTGATAGGTAAGGAGAAGTAAAATGAGCGAAAATATACTAAAAGAACTTTGTAACAGACTTTTAAACCTATTCAAACAGACTGAAAAAACAGAAGAAAACGCTAAAGATGTTGCTTGCAACAGATTAAGAGTTGTCCTGATGCAGGATAGAACAAATCTTACTCCTGAATTGCTTCAACGTATGAGAAAAGAACTCATTGAACTGCTCTCAAAATACGTGGAAATGGACAAAGATGCTCTTGAACTTAATCTTGATCAAGAAGACGGTCAAATGGCATTGATGCTTTCTATTCCTGTAATCAGAGCAAAAGACGAAGAAGAAATAGAAAAAGCACTCGCTGAAGAAAAAGCAAAGTCCGAAGATAACGAAGAATCAGAAGAAGATTCAGACTCTGAAGATGATGACAACGACAGCGATAACGACGAAACTTCCGAGGATGAAACTTCAACTGATGATGACTCAGAAAAAGAAGTTGAAGAAGAGTCAACAGAAGACTCTGACGATAACGACACTGATTCCGAAAAAGAAAACACCGAAGAAATTGAAATTTCAGAAGGTGAAGAAAACAAATAAATCACAAAATCTAATCACAAATAAAAACCGGATTTTTTAAGTCCGGTTTTTATACATGTAATACATTGTCATATCCATTCCTACAAGAATAAAATTCAACAGGTAAAGGAATATCACATTATCAGGGGCATAAAGTATATGGTGAAGCATTCCCAATATATACCCGAGTTCTACCAACCATAAAAATTGAACACTTTTGCCTTTTACCTCTTTTGTCTTGAAAGTTTTTACAACCTGAAACGGCCAACTTGCACCAAAACAAATCATCATGCCTGCTTCCAGAACACTCATAATATTTCCTCCATTTTACGACTTAATTCCAAGGGGTATTAAAAAGATAAAACCTCACCCGTATTATAATACAAAATAAAATACACTCAATAAAAAAAAAGAGAGTAAACTATAAAAATTTACTCTCTTAATTTTGTGTTATCTAAAACAACCGATTACGCTTCATCTAATGCAGCAACGCCCGGTAAAACTTTACCTTCGATGAATTCTAATGAAGCACCGCCGCCTGTTGAAACGTGAGTGAAGTCTTCTGCCTTACAGAATTTCTTAGCAGCAGAAACAGAGTCGCCGCCACCGATAACAGAAGTTGCACCGTTCTTAGTTGCTTCAACAATTGCTTGAAGAACTGCTTTTGTACCTTCAGCGAATTTAGGGTTTTCAAAAGCACCAACAGGGCCGTTCATCAAGATAGTTTTAGAAGTTTTTAGAACTTCTGCAAATGCTTTTCTTGATTCTTCGCCAGCATCAACGCCTTCAAATCCGTCAGGAATTTCATTGATTTTAACGAATTTGTTAGTTCCGTTGCCTGAGAAATCATCAGCAACTAGAACATCTGTTGCCATAACCAATTTTACGCCTTTATCAGCAGCTTTCTTTTCAATAGCCTTAGCAACATCGATTTGGTCGTCTTCACAGATTGAATTACCGATTTTACCGCCGTTAGCCTTAACGAAAGTGTAAGCCATACCGCCGCCGATAATAAGGTTGTCAACTTTGTCGATTAAGTTTTCTAAAACACCGATTTTAGAAGAAACTTTAGCACCACCGACAACAGCAGTGAAAGGTCTTGTAGGGTTGTCTAATGCTTGAGATAAGCATCTCAATTCTTTTTCCATTAAAAGACCTGAAACAGCAGGTTTCAAAACTTTAGCAAGTTTAGCGGTTGAAGTGTGGTTTCTGTGAGCAGCACCGAAAGCATCGTTCACATAGAAATCGCCTAATTTAGCAAGTTCGTTTGCAAAAGTCATATCATCATCTTTTGCTTCTTCAGCCTTGTAAAATCTGATGTTTTCAAGTAAAGCAACCTGACCGTCTTGCAAGTCTGCCAAATCTTTTTCAGCACCCTGACCTACAGGAGTTGAAACAAATTTAACTTCTTCACCTAACACTTTTGATAAATATTTAGCAACAGGAGCAAGTGAAAATTCTAAATTCCATTCGCCTTTTGGTCTGCCAAGGTGAGCCATTAAAATAATTTTTGCACCTTTATCTTTCAAGAATTTTACAGTCGGTAAAATTGCCTGAATTCTTGTGTCATCTGTAACGTTTTTGTTTTCATCAAGAGGAACATTTACATCCACTCTGATTAACGCTCTTTTGCCCTTGATATCTCCAAGGTCTTTGATTGATTTTTTCATGAGTTCTCTCCTTTTTAAAAAGTACCGCATGACTATTTTACAAAAAACATAAAAAAAACTAAAGATTATAAAAAAATTTCCGATAGAAGATAATAACATTGACTTTTTACCGGACTTAATTAAATAAAATATGAGAGGAGCAATGATAAATGCCTGTTAATAACATTTCATCAATATGCTATTTCGGAGTAACACAATCAGCCCCGAACGGCTTGAGCGAAGAAACAAAACGAAAACTTTTGGCACTCGGAATTGACCCGTCAACGGTAAAATCCGAAACAGAAGCCCAAGCACTAATAGCCACAGTAAAACAAAAAGTTGATAAAGTAACAAATGAAAGCACTTCTCAAAGCACCTGCTGTTCAAGTGAATGCGAGTTGATTTCAAAAGCAAAACAACTTGCCGCAAAAATCGGAGTACCAACCTCAAATAACGACTCGCTGAAAAATCTTATTGATAAAATTTCGACAAAAATTACGGCACTGTCAGGATGGACAAAGGAAGATTCAACTTTGCAGGGAAAAGTTGACAACTACAAAAGCGAATTGACGTCAATTGAGAATGAGTATTCTCAAATAAATACAAATCAAAACTCGCTGTTAACAGCAATGAATATCAGTGCGAATATGAATAAAATTTTCCTCAAGTTACAGTAAACTTCACCGCGTTCGTAGATTAACGAAAGCCTCACAAACATTGTGGGGTTTTGTTTTTGTAGGAAATAAATTTGTGTGTATAAAATATAACTGGACTAAGAAGAGAAACTGTGATAAAATCAAGAGGAACATGGGAAATAAGCCGATATAGCTCAGATGGTAGAGCAACTGATTCGTAATCAGTAGGTCAGGGGTTCGATTCCCCTTATCGGCTTTTCTGCTGCTTTAAATATTTTACAAATTCAAAAAGTTTTCAATTATTCCTGCTAAACAAACAGATTCTTTATCTGTAAATTTATAGGAATTATAACCATTATTTATTGCGTGCAAAAATTCTGCAAGTTCATAACGTAGTCCATCACCGTTTATCAGTTTAGTAAAACATGGTGCGTATGCGGTTTTTATAGCCTCTTGAAGAATTACACCATTTTCATTAGCCAAAAAAGGTTATGGTTATTAGTTTTTATGCAATAGAAATCTTAACTTTTTATATTT
>CAMAGQ010000154.1 GCA_945833895.1 uncultured bacterium | reverse complement strand
CCCTAGGGGGCGAGGGTAAAAGATGTTAAGGATTCTTCGCTTTGCTCAGAATGACGAATAACTCTTTCCTCCCCCAACGTGGGAGGGTAAAAGGCTCAATCTCTATGCGATAAACCAACAATGTCATTCTGAACTCGTTTCAGAATCTTATACATCCGCCTCAATAATTTGCAATATCTACGCTGATTAGGTTATAATTTGTACGGAAGAGGTGAATTATGACTGATATTAAAATAACAAAAATGCAAGGCTGCGGAAATGATTTTGTCGTTCTTAATTATGATGAATACTTAAAAACAGGGCTTTCGATGCCTGAGTTGGCGGTAAAACTTTGCGACAGACATTTCGGAATAGGGGCTGACGGAATGATTATTCCTGATTTGTCAGGAAATTACGAAACGGATATTGCGTGGTATTTTTACAATAACGACGGGTCTGTTGCTCAAATGTGCGGAAACGGTATGCGTTGTTTTTCCAAATATGTATATGATAAAAAACTTGTTAATAAAAAACAATTCAGTGTTAAAACGCTTGCAGGGGTAATCGTTCCTGAAATTCTTGATGACGGACAGGTTAAGGTTGATATGGGCGAGCCGATTTTAGAGCACGATAAAATCCCGTTTAAAGGCGAAACAACAGTTCAAGTAAAAGACAAAACTTTTAAAATAACCCCTGTATCAATGGGAAATCCGCACTGTGTAATTTTTACGGATGATGATATTATGTATCTTGCCCAAAATTATGGCTCATTGATGGAGAAACATCCTTATTTCCCTGAAAAAACTAATACGGAATTTGTAAATATAGTTTCAAAAAATGAAATTAATATGCGTGTTTATGAAAGAGGCTGCGGAATTACTCTGGCTTGCGGAACGGGTGCTTGTGCCTGTACTGTTGCCGGAGTTTTAAATAACTTAACAGAAAATAAAGTCAAGGTTAACCTGCTTGGTGGTGCCGTAACCGTTGAGTGGTGCAGAAATTCGGAAATTTCACAAAACCATATTTTCCTAACAGGACCTGCCGAATACAGTTTTGTTGCTCATTACATGTTGTAAAAATTAATTCTTTTATGATAGTATAAGTTTATACACTGTAAAATAGTACAAAAGGAGAAATATAAATGAAAAATTATGAATTAATGGCTATATTGAAACCTAATCTTGATGCAGAAGAGGTTGATAAAGTTATTGAAAAACTTGGTAATATAGTTACTGAAATGGGCGGAAACGTTGTTTCTGTAGAAAAAACAGGCAGAAAAAAATTGGCTTATGATATCCAAAACTTCAGAGATGGATTTTTCTCAACTCTAGTTTTAGCATTACCTGCTGAGAAAGTTGCAGAATTCAAAAGACAATTAAGACTAACTGACAGTATTTTGAGAACTATGTTCGTCGAAGTTGCAGTTAAGGCTTCAGTTTAATCAGGTAATAAGGATAGTATAATGACATTAGCAAAAGCAGTAGTAACGGGTATTGTATATAAAACCCCGAAAACAGGATTTACATCTAATAACGTAGCGGTTTCTTCGTTCGTTTTGAACATAGGAACGCAAGATGAAATCTTGGTTAGAGTAATTTCCAAAAGAACTTCATTGGAATCAGTTGTTTCAGGACTTACCAAAAATCAAAAAGTCTTGGTTGAAGGTCGTTTGCAAACAGGAGTTAGCAAAATGGACGACGGTACAGAAAAGAAAGTCTTTGAAATTGAAGCTGCGACTATTGAAGTAATGGGCGGCGGTTCTGCTTCTGCTGAATCAGTTTCATCTGATGGTGATATCCTTACTTTTGGAGAAATGGAAGTTCCGGCTGATTCCAACACCGATGTGTTGATGGATGATGAAGAAGTTCCGTTCTAAGTATAAATTATAGTACATATTATATTAAGGCTAGAAAGGCAAATTAAAAATGGCAAGACAAGAAGATAAAAAGAAACGTAAAAACTGCAGTCTTTGTGCAGATAAAGTTGAATCTATCGACTACAAAGACGCTGCTAAGTTGAAAAGATACTTGACAGAAGCAGGTAAGATTATTCCGAGAAGAATTACAGGTAACTGTGCTGAACACCAAAGAATGATTGCAAGAGCAATCAAAAAGGCTAGAGAAGCTGCAATTATCAGTTATACTTTTGACTAATCTTAAAAGTTATAAGAAAAGACTTCCTGACAAATTTGTTTGGGAAGTCTTTTTTTTTATTTAATTTTGTCTGATTATGTTATGCTAAATCGCCTATTTATCTTCTTTTTGATAAGCCCATGCAGAATGGTTGTGAATACTTTCAAATGCTTCGCAATCGACTTCAAAATATTTTACGGTAGGGTGTTTTCTCAGTTTAACAACAACATCTCTGAGGACATCTTCGACAAATTTAGGGTTATCCCAGGCATGCTCTGTTACGAATTTTTCATCCTGTCTTTTCAAAAGCGGATAAACAGGGCAAGATGCACATGATTCAATCAGTTCTATTAAATCTTCAATCCAAATGTGTTCTGATTCATCGTAAGACACTTTTACGCAAATCATTGCCCGCTGGTTGTGAGCACCGTTGTCGGAAATCTCTTTTGAACACGGACACAATGTTGTTACGGGAACTTTTACGCCCAGAATGAATTTGTAGCCGTTTTCATCAATAACACCTTCAAATGAGCAATCGTAACTCATTGGTGCTGAAAGCCGTGTTACAGGTGATTTTTTGTCGATAAAATATTTGAAATTAAATTCCAGTTCTCCGCTTTGAGCGTGTAATTTTTTGATTATTTTTTCAAGGCAGCCTTTAATGTCAACACCAAGAAGGTTTTTGGTTCTCCATTCGTTCAGAACCTCAACAAATCTGCTCATGTGAGTGCCTTTGTAATTTCTCGGTAATGAAACGCACACTCTGGCACAGCCGGATACAACCTGATCTGAATTGTTTTTTCGCTGAATAATCAGCGGTAATTCAACATTTTTAATTCCGACTTTTTGTATGTCTACATTTCTGTTATCAAGAGTGTTTTGTACGTCTTTCATCTATTCTTCTTTCTCAGCCTGTTCTAATTCTTGTTTTGCCTTTTTCCACAACCTGTCGTATTCCTCTAGTGAATATTCAGTCAGCGGTTTTTCGGCAAGTTCTTCCATTTTGCGAAATCTTTTTTCAAACTTTTTGTTTGCTTTGAGTAACGCCTGTTCTGCATCAATCTTATTCCAACGGGCAAGATTTACCGTTGCAAACAGAATGTCGCCAAATTCTTCTTCCATGTTAAGTCTGTCATTATTGGCTTTTGCCTGTTTAAACTCTTCAAATTCTGATTTTATACAGTCGTATAAATCTTCTTCGCAAGCCCATTCAAATCCTTGTTTGACCGCTTTTTTAGAAAGTTTTTGAGCTGAAATCAAAGCCGCCTGACATCTTGAAATCCCGTCCATTGCGGATTTTCGGTGAGTTTTTTCTTCTGCCTTTAATTTATCCCACGCATCAAGCACATCATTTGAATTATCTATCTTTGCGTTTCCAAAAACATGCGGATGTCTGTGGATTAACTTTTTGTTCAACTCATCAGCAACATCTTCGATATCAAACGCTCCTTCTTCCGAGGCAATTTGAGCATGCAAAACTACTTGCAAAAGTACATCACCAAGTTCTTCTTTAAGGTGAACCATGTCATTATCATCAATTGCATCAACTGCTTCGTAGGCCTCTTCAATCATATTCGGTCTTAGCGAATAGTGGGTCTGTTCCCTGTCCCAAGGGCATCCGTCAGGTGCTCTGAGTTTTTCTATAATTCTTATTAATTCTTCCAGATTTTTATAATTCATATTCATATTTTATCACAAATCATTCAAAAGGTGGATTTA
>CAMAGQ010000153.1 GCA_945833895.1 uncultured bacterium | reverse complement strand
AATTTAGTTAAAAATTTCTCATATTGCCACAGTTTTACCCGTCAGAAAATAAAAAGCAGTATTTACCGCAGAACTTGTCAATCAACTATTTCTTACATATCCAAGGCAATATCCAAGGTTGGTGCTTTTGCTACAATTGCACTTGATGAAATTATATCAACTCCGCATTCTGCTATCGCTCTAACCGTATCAAGATGAACATTTCCGCTTGCTTCAACGATTGCTTTATGGTCAATCAATTTAACCGCCTGTTTCATTGTGTCTAAGTCCATATTATCAAGCATTATAATCTCAACCCCAAGCGGTAAAGCCTCTTTTATTTGTTCGATTGTATCGCATTCAAGTTCGATTTTGTGTGCGTGTGAAAGGTTTTCTCTGACCTTTTTAATTGCATTTGTTACAGAACCCGCAACTTTAATATGGTTATCCTTAATCATTGCGCAATCTGACAGATTAAATCTGTGCAACGCTCCGCCGCCCACTTTTACGGAATATTTTTCAAACGCTCTAAATCCCGGAGTGGTTTTTCTTGTGTCAACGATTTTGCAAGGTAGATTGCCGATTGCTTTTTGGTATTTGTTTGTTTCCGTTGCAATTCCGCTCATTCGTTGAATATAGTTCAGCGAAACTCTTTCACCAAGCAGTAAATATTTCCCCGGGCCTTTTATTTTTGCTAAAATATCACCTTTTTTTATTTCGTCACCGTCTTTTGCAAGAAGTTCAACGTTAACTTTGTCGGATAGAATTTTGAAAACTGTTTTAAACACATTCAATCCGCAGATTATACCTTCGCATCTTGCAGCAAGTTTGGCTTCAAAAATTTCATCCTCGCCAACGATACTTTCTGTTGTAACGTCGCCAAATCCTATATCTTCCATTAACGCTGATTTTACGTGATCTTCCACAAAAAAATTACTTAGCAAAACTTATCTCTCCTTTTTCATTTTTTACTATACTGTGTTCGCAAATATCTGTTTTATCAAGGTAATCAGTCCTGTAATGTGCCCCGCGTGACTCTTTGCGGTTTAAGGCAGATTGAACGACCAATTCTGCTGTGATTAACATATTTCGCAACTCGTACTCTCCAATATCAAAACATTTGTCTTTTCTGTTAACCTGTTCACTTATCTTTTTAATCGTTCTTAATGCCGAATTGAGAGAATGTGCATCTCTGAATATTCCGACATTTTCCCACATTGTTTCTCTTATTTGTGACTTCAAAACCGAGGTTTCTACTCTGTCATACAACAATGGATTTTCGTATTTTTCGATTAAATCTTTGTCAAAGTTTTCGGTCAGTGTGTTTAAATCTACGGATTGCAAGTTCTGAGCAAGTGAATACGCAAACACAACGCACTCTAGCAGTGAATTACTTGCAAGTCTGTTCGCACCGTGCAAACCTGTTGATGAAACTTCTCCGATTGCATAAAGGTTTTTAATAGAAGTTTGAGAGTATAAATCAGTTTTTACACCACCCATAAAGTAATGTGCCGCAGGCGATACAGGGATATAATCTTTTGTAATATCAATTCCGCATTTTTTACATCTTCCCGCAATTGTCGGAAATCTTTTCAATAATTTTTCTTTTCCGATACCTGTTGCGTTAAGATAAACATTGTTAGCACCTGTTTCTTCCATTTCCGTGAAAATTGAACGTGCAACAATATCACGCGGTGCAAGTTCTTTTCTTTTGTCGTATTTTGCCATAAATTCGACACCGTTTTTATCGCAAAGTTTTGCACCTTCTCCTCTTACCGCTTCACTAATCAGAAATCTGTTTCCTTGAGAATCGTCTGCAAGTGCTGTCGGGTGAAATTGTACAAATTCCATATCACGCATCTTTGCCCCTGCTCTACAGCATAATGCAAACCCGTCACCCGTTGCAACAGATGGGTTTGTTGTGTATTTGTAAATCTGTCCCAGACCGCCTGTTGCCATTATTACAACTGAGGAACTTATCGCAGTGTACTCGTCTTTTTCCGAGTTATAAACCATAACGCCGCCGCAAATATTATCAACAACCGACAAATCAACGACCATAGAGTTTTCCAGAACGGTTATATTTTTATTGTTTTCGACAGCGTTACATAGTGCAATTGCCATTTCTCTGCCTGTCGCATCTCCGCCTGAATGTAAAATCCGATTTACGCTGTGTGCAGCTTCTTTTGTCAGCGTAAATTTTCCGTTAGAATCTTTATCAAATTCAACCCCAAATTTCAACAGGTCGTGAACAACTTTATCAGAATTTTCACTCACAAATTTTGTGGTATTTAAGTCGCTCAAGCCTGCTCCTGCTTTTAATGTATCGGTTACGTGAGAGGCAACAGAGTCGGTTTTATTATCTTTCAAGACTGCAACCATTCCGCCCTGTGCGTAATAAGAGTTACTGTCACGAAGCTGACCTTTTGTAACAAGCAAAATACCGTTTGGTAAATTAAGTTGCTGTTCAAGTTTCAACGAGGCATACAAACCTGCAATGCCGCTTCCGACTATTATCGCTGAGAATTTGGAGTAGTTCATATATTTATCCTTAACTTATTCCTACTAATTTTATAACAAAAAGATTATTTCGGCTACTTAAAAGCATTAATTTTTTGTAAAGTTTACAAGTTATTACAATCATTTAAAAATCTTTATTCAAACCCGAAACAAAAAAACATACTAAAAAAGAATATCCGAACCGCATATTCGCAAAAACAATTCCAACCCCGAAACGCTCCTCATATAATGTATGAAACAACAAGGAGTGATTTGATTATGATAAATTCCAATATAAAATTGATGTTGGTTGAAGACCATAAACTTATGCGAGTGGGGTTAAAATCTCTATTTGAAGAACAAGACGGACTTGAGGTTACATCAGAAGCAAATAGCGGTCACGATGCTGTTGAAAAATTCAAATCAACTCATCCCGATGTAACCCTTATGGATATCGGACTTCCTGATATTTCAGGGATTGAGGCAACAAAAAAAATTCTTGAACTCAATACCAACGCCAAAATTATAATATTAACCTCTCATCTTAGTGAATCAGAAGTGCTTGAATCCTTGCAGTCAGGGGCTTGTGCGTATGTGATGAAAGATATTAATACAGATATTCTGAAAATGATTATCAAAACAATAAAAGAAGGTGCAATGTGGATTGACCCGCTTGCCGTGCCGATTTTGAGGGATAAAAATTGCGGAATTGTTCCGCAGCGGCAAATGTCACGTGCAATGTTTCGCGAAAAGCATTCAAACCTTACTCAAAGAGAATATGAGGTTCTAAAACTTGTGGTTGACGGGAAATCAAATAATGAGATTGCCGAAGCCCTGACGATTTCTTCGCATACGGCAAAAGCCCATGTTTGTAATATTATTCAGAAATTGGTCGTTGATGACCGAACCCAAGCTGCCGTTAAAGCCCTGAAAGAAGGTCTTGTTTAAGGGGGTAAATGCTGCTACCAATTACCTAAGGAGTTGTTATACATTGATAATTGCGGGGGGGGGTAAATGTCGTTACCAGTGGCTTTGAAACTCCTCAAATTTCTGCTCGGGGGTAAATATTGTTACCAGTGGTTCTGAGGATTTTTCAATTGTTGGTATCCGGTGAGTTACTAGTTCTTGGTATTGGGCACAGTCTTCGTCATTCTGAGTTTTACAAAGTAAATCAAAATCTTTGTCATCGAATTACGTAACATATACAATCCTGAATTTATTTCGAAATCTCATAATTTATCAAGTAAGTCTTTTGATTGTTTGGTACTAATTGCATTTACAGCAAGTTCGGCAAGGAATGTAACAAAATGTAACAGCCATCCTTCAAAATATTAAAGAAACCTTTCACACTTG
>CAMAGQ010000152.1 GCA_945833895.1 uncultured bacterium | reverse complement strand
CGCCGGTTCCCTTATCTTACTACCTCATTTTCCTTTGTCAAGTAGTTTGATTGAAAAATTTTAAAATCGCTATTTATATTCTTTTAAAATTTCGATGTGCATCTTGCACGTCTTTGATAGTAAAACAAAAAAAATTAAAAATCAACCCCCTTATTCGATATTTTTTATTTTCTTTTAAAAAACTTAACATTGGGTCAAAATGTACGCTATTTTTAGGTTAGAGAGAGTTGCCAAATATGTTTTTGGGATTTTTTAGGAAAATTTTTTGAAAAATTTTTATATTTTTTTTGAAAAATATCATGATTTTTTTATCGGCATGTCATGATATTTGTTCTATCGTCATGAAAGTAGTGCAGAATGACACGTTCGTAAAATCATTCAAAACCCTCTCCCGAATTTCTAAATTCACTTCGTTCATTAAGAAATTCTGCCTCCCCCAGAGTGGGAGGGTGTTTGCACTGTTCCCTATCTTTCTGAGAAAGGGGATTTTTGGAGTCTGAACCCTACCCTCTCCCTAGGAGAGGGAGTAAAGAGTTAGCCATGTTGGGGATGTTTTATTCACTCATTTTTGGTTTAATTATCCAGACAGGAGATTATTATGCGAAAACTTTTACCTTTACTATTTTCCCTCTTATTATTTATCCCGCTTATCGTCCAAAATGTTAGTGCCGAAAATGTTCATTTTAACGATTTCATCTACACGCTCAAATCCACCGATTTATCCAAGCGTTCCGAAGTGATTAAAAATGAATACTTTACTGCAAATGAATCTAAAAACTTTTGGACAAGTTCTATCGATATTCTTTACTACCCCGAACAAAATAATCCCCTGAAATTTGCCTCGGAATTAGATTCCAAAATAGAAAAAAAAGAAAATCTGCTACTTTTAAAATTTATACAAAACAAAAAACGAAATATTGCCGTAATCAGTTATCTTGAAAATATCATCCAGAACGACAAAACATATTTCATCTACAACATCTGCAAGTACGAAAAGCACCCCAAGCGTGGAACTCTCGTGCTTAAATTCTCAAAAAAATACGTTTTCAACACAAAAGAAGAAATTACAAAAATCGCTCAAGATGTTAAGTCAATCAACGACGATTACATGGAACAAATGATTATCCTGCAAATTCCGCAAATCGTTGACAAAGAACTTCCGTAAAATTTCGACAATATTTTACTTGGACAAATTTTCAAATACTTCAATCGCTCTGGCTATTGCAGTATCTATATTATAGTATTTGTAATCACCCAATCTGCCGAGGAAATAAACATCTTTAAGTTGTTTTGCCTCTTCCAGATATTTTTCGTACAAAGCAAAGTTCTCATCACTTGCTATCGGATAAAATCTTTCATTCTTTCCTAACTCGAAAAATTCGGAATATTCCTTAGCAATAACAGTTTTCTCAGATTTATCATTCAAGTAGTGTTTATATTCGTGTATCCTTGTAAAATCGTAGTTATTTGGATAATTTATGCAAGCATGCGATTGGTAATACTCAACATCATGCGTTTCCATTTTAAATCGAACGCTTCTATAAGAAAGTTGACCATGCTTATATTTGAAAAATTCATCTATCGAACCCGTATAAAATAATCTTACATTATTCCAATCATAGGTATCTTTAGTGTCATTTCTAAATTTTTCATAGTCTGTATTCAAAATGACTTCTATATTTTTATGGTTAAGCATGTTTTCAACAACTTTTGTATAACCATTTAACGGTATTCCCTGATATTTATCCTGAAAATATCTATCATCCAGCGACAAGTAAACGGGAACTCTTGCTGTTACAGCACCGTCAACATCTCTTGGCGACACGCCCCACTGTTTTGTCGTATAGTTTAAAAAGATTTTTTCATAAACGTAATTCGCCAAATATTTTAAATCATCATCATCCTGACGTTGAAATTCCAAAATCGGAACTTTTGAATTATACGGGAAAGCATCAAGAAGTTTTGTTTCAAGTCTTTTCGCCATTGTTGCAGGAAATACCTGATACAATGTATGAAAATTGAACGGAATTTGTGCTTCTATCCCGTCAAGAATACCGACAACTTTGTGCATATATGTATTAAAATCTGTAAATTGTTTTAAGAATGACCAGACTTTCTCATTATTCGTATGGAAAATATGCGAGCCGTATTTATGAATCATAATGCCGTTTTCGTCACGGTAATCGTAACTGTTGCCCGCAATATGCTCTTTTTTATCAATGACAATGACGCGTTCATCAAGTTTATCCGCAATAAGATTTGCTATTGTCGCTCCGCTAAAACCTGTTCCAACTACTATGTTTAATCTGCTCATTCTTTCCTCTTTTTCTTTGAAAATTTATCTTCTTAAAATACATATTCCAAAAATGTATAAATATTTACTGTTTTTACCAAACCTGAATTTTATAATATTACTTACAAAAAACTTTATCTTGTCTTTTATGATAACCGACTCGGTTCTTTTTTTCAACAAGTTATAAAACTTTCTTTCCTTTTCAGTAATTTCAGGTTGATTTGCAGCCCGCTCAACATCAGGTATCGCAAAATATTTTTCAAGCAAAGACTTATATTCCGAAATCTGTGAGAATTTTATTATTTTATGAATTGTTTTCAAATAAGAAAGTTCCCTTTTTAATAAAAAGGTTGAAATTTTTATATTATCTATGTTTTGAGAATTAAGCCAATTGTGAATTTCCAGAGTTCTATTGATTGGTATTGTAAAATCTTTCAACGCTAAAGAATCGTCAAGGAAAAGTTTACGCCAGTAATAATATGCTTTATCTGTAAATACAATTCTGTCAGCAAGACACAATGTTTGAACCTGAAACAAATTATCACTCCAACCCGCACCCGGGATTTCCAAAAACCTTATTTTATTTTTATCCAGAAAATCTTTTTTATATATACAACTCCAAATACTTGGGTGAATACTCAAAAATTCAGGAAAATCATTTATAGTAAAAACACCTTCAGGAGGGCAAAAACCTTGATTAGGCATGACTTTTTGAAAACTGCACATCTGAAGGTCATAGTTTTCAATGTATTTTGATTTAACAACAGAGGCATCATTTCTAACAGCAATATTGTACAAATCCGAATACATATTTTTATCAATATAATCATCGGGTTCAACTATCGCAATATATTCACCTTTGGCAAGGTCAATTCCGAGGTTGCATGCCTGCCCGTAGCCACCGTTTTCTTTATGGATTGGAACAATTCGTGAGTCTTTCTTTGCGTACAAATCGATAATTTCAGGACAGCCGTCTTTGCCGCCGTCGTCAATCACAATAACCTCAATATCTTCCAATGTCGAATTTAAAACACTGTCAAGGCATTCTCTCAGATATTTTTCGACATTATAGACAGGAATAATCACACTTATTTTTGGCATTTGTTTCCTCTTTTTTAATATATTAACACTTCAATTTCATTTTTAAACCGCAGCATTTTATTATCATGTGTGCATTATTTGAAAATTTTTCTGTCTTAACAGAAAAAATATTATCTTTTATATAATTTGTCGAACTGTTTTCAAAATAATTGACGATAGAAGTATTGTATGCTTTTTTGATTTTTGCAAGTTCGTACAAATAATATGATGTCACCAATTCCGCAAAATACCCTGCTTGTCTGCCGTATTTCACATCCTGCGGAAGTTTCAAAATTATAGGAAAGATAAATTCGCAGTATTTGAAAAAATCTTTTTTCGGCAAAATAAACATATTACAAAAACCTCGATGAATATTTCCTTTTAAAAATTTTTCAATCTTTTCACCCTCAATCGGGTTCACCTGTTTGCAAATTTCAATCGCATTATCCAGAAAATCCATGCTTCTATCTTTTTCTTTTCCC
>CAMAGQ010000151.1 GCA_945833895.1 uncultured bacterium | reverse complement strand
CGGGGGTAAATGTAGACACTAACCTCTAAACAATTTGCAACGACATCCCCCCCCAATTTGAAGAAATATTAATATTTTAATATAAGATATAAAGATTATGTAAGGAAAATAGGGTTTGGGTATTTTTTAATTTATAATAATAATGTAGAGAACAATAAATGGAGAAAATAATTATGCAATCAGTAAATGAGATTCTTTCAAAATTAGAAAATGCAGATAACGTAACAAAAAATAAACTTGAAAATCAATTGGTAAGCATCGGTACTTCTGTAGTTCCGCAATTGGTTGACCAATTGCAAGTTGTAAGAGGTGTTAAAAGAGGTGTTATTGCTATGACTCTTATCCGTTTAGGCGATGTTTCAGTTCGCTATCTTGAAAAAGCTGCTCACGAAAATAACGATTTTGAATGGGTTGCTGAGTATCTTATCAGAGAAATTAAAGGTCAGGCTGCATAATTTATAAATTATCAATATAGTTAAAAGAGAGAGATTGACAGGTGAATGTTAATCTCTCTTTTTATGTTAAAATGGGATTATGAGAGAATACAACAATCTTAATTACACGTGTTTATTTGGCGGAGGGGCTATTCGAGGTGCTGCACACGCAGGCGTTATCAAGTGTTTCGAAGAACTTGGAATAAACCCTCAAACTGTTGCAGGTTCATCGGTCGGTGCTATGGTCGCAATGCTTTATGCTGTCGGATACACGTCAGAAGAACTTTCTCAAGCCTTTCTTGCTGTAAATTTTGAATTATTCAGGGATGTTTCTTTCGGTTTTAACCAAAAATTTGCACTGAGTAAAGGCGAAGTTTTCTTAAATTGGCTCAGAGAGTTAATTGAGAAAAAATATTACGGTGATAAGTATGTTTGCGGGCAAAATCCTCCCGTAAAATTCTCTGATATAGATAAAAATCTTATAATTATAACAACTGACATTCACACATTCAAGTGCAAAGAGTTTTCATCATTTGAAACTCCTGATTACGAAATCGCAATGGCTGTGCGGATTTCTTGCTGCATGCCGGGGTTAATGAGAGCAGTTGATATTGACAACAAACTTCTTGTTGACGGGGATTTGATGAAGGGCAAACCGATGTGGATGCACTCTAAAACCCTTCAAAATTGTGATAACAGAATTCTTGAAATCCGTCTGGAAGGCAGTTTTGAAGGTTCTGACGACAGTCCTGTTGAATATGTCAACGGAATGTACTCTTGCATGACGTCAACAGAAACCGATTTTATAAAAAATCTGTATGGAAATTCTGACAAATATGATTACCTTGTTGTTAATACAGGTAATGTCGTTGTCGTTGATTTTAATTATCCGAAAGAAAAAAGGCAGAGGATTATTGATACGGGGTATCAGCAGGCAAAACAGTATTTTACGGAATTTTTACCGCAAAAAAAGATTAAACTTGCTGAAATTTATTCAAAAATTTTGGAAAAATTGAGATTGATATACTTTTTTATGACTCAGAAGAAATTTCTACTTGCAAAAAATTCCACCTCAGAACTTTTTATATACCTTGCAGAGATAAAAGATTATATTGATGCGGATGTTTACCATTCAATTTGCCTGTTTCAAAAAACTTTGTTTGCGTGCGTAAAACAGGGCTTGATGGGGCGTTCGACTTGTAGAAATTCTTTGGCAATATTGAACACGTTAGTGTTAATCACCAAAGATATAGAAACACGAGAAATTTCTCTCAAAAATTACACAAAAGAAATACGAGAAGTGACACCTGTTAACGTATAATAAAAATGTTTGATTTCTTGTGATGCACAAAACGGCTAGAACAACATGTCAAATTGACTTATTGTTCACGAAACCTTTATAATATTTTATCCCCCCTCATTAAGTTGCTAATTTTCAGAATTTTCTTCGTTTGGGACTTCTTCAATCGGAGTTGATGAAGTTTCTTCTTGAGTTGCAACTTCTTCCTGAGGTTCTTCTGTTTTTGGTTTAGGTGCAAGGAGTTTTTCTACATATTTAGTCAAGAAATCTTTTGGCATCGACAAAACTATGAAGTAGTACACTGCCAAAATTCCGAAAATTATCATTCCAATCTTCAAATCAATTGCGTGTATAAAATATAAAATATCATTCAGTAAATTTACAAAACACGCACAGCCCGCAACTGCCAATGCAAATCTTTTGTTTCCGCAAATATCCCATATTCTTTTACTGTCATTTATCAAATACAAATACGAGAAAAATAATGTAATTGAGATTTCTATAATATTTATAACTATAATATTACCGATTAAATCATCTATAGAAGGTGAAATTAGTTGTCCTTCAATGATTACGGTAATCGATATAAGTGCAGAAATTATGAAATACAGGCTTCTGCGAATTGGGTTATCAATTTTAAATATATTAGTCATTACACCATTCCTCCTTAGTTTTAGAAAACTTATAAAGATTTTCTTTCGACTTCTTCAGTTGTCGATACTTCTATAATATCACCGACTTCGATATCGTTGAATTTACTGAATGAAATACCGCACTCAAAGCCTTGAGCAACTTCTTTTACATCGTCTTTAAATCGTTTCAACTGGTCAATTGCACCTCTAAAGATTTCTTCTCCGTTTCTGTATAGAACAGCATCTTTTGAACGAACAATCTTACCTTCTGTAACGTAACAACCTGCGATTTTGTTAGTTTTACCAATCGTGAATACCTGACGAACTTCAGCTTTGCCCAGTTCAACTTCTTTGATTTCAGGTTCAAGAAGTGACAACAGAGTTTTTTCAATGTCTTCTAACAACTGGTAGATGATATCGTATTTCTTGATTGTAACTCCTTCTTTTTCGGCAGAAGCAAGAGCGTTACTGTCTTCCTTAACCGTAAATCCAAGGATTAACGCATTTGATGCTGCCGCAAGCATTACGTCTGCTTCTGAAATATCGCCGACTCCGACGTGAATGATTTTTGTAATGATTTCTTTCGACTCAACACCTGCAATCGCTTGTGCTACAGCCTCTGCAGCACCGTGAGTATTTGCTTTGATAATCAAATTCAATTGAGGAATTGCATCATCACCGCTGACGGATTCTCTTCTGATGTGAGCAGGAAGCATGGCTTCAAGTCTTGAATTTCGTTCTTTTTCTTTTCTGTCAGCGACAATAGATTTCATTTCTTTTTCGTTTTTAACGACTTCAAAATAATCACCTGCCTGCGGAACTTCTGACAACCCAAGAACCTCAACCGGTGTAGAAGGTTCAGCCTTTTGAATTCTTTCACCGCTATCTGATAACAATGCTCGAACTCGACCGCAAGCCGTTCCGACAACAATACAGTTACCTGCTCTTAACGTACCGTTTTGAACAAGTAATGTAGCAACAGGACCTTTACCTTTGTCAAGGTTTGCTTCAATTACAACCCCTGAGGCTTCTGCTTTTGCGTTTGCTTTAAGGTCTTGAACATCAGCAACCAACAGAATGTATTCTAATAATTCATCAATACCTGTTCCTTGAAGTGCGGAAACTTTTACCGTAATTGTTTCTCCGCCCCATTCCTCAGGTACGAGTCCGTGTTCTGTCAACTGTTGTAAAACTTTATCAGGATTTGCTCCAGGTTTATCAATCTTGTTAACTGCAACAATTATCGGAATTTCAGCGGCTTTTGCGTGGTTAATTGCCTCTATTGTTTGCGGCATTATACCGTCGTCTGCGGCAACTACAAGAATTGCGATATCAGTTGCTTTTGCACCTCTTGCACGCATTTCGGTAAACGCTTCGTGACCCGGAGTATCCAGAAATACAATCTTTTTCTCCTGTTTATCGCCAAGATAAACAGTATAAGCACCGATTGACTGGGTAATTCCGCCGACTTCGGTTGCAACAATTTTGTGCTTTGATGCTCTGA
>CAMAGQ010000150.1 GCA_945833895.1 uncultured bacterium | reverse complement strand
TTTCCCATCCCCGTCGGGGGATGGAAGTGGATTGGGAAATTTCCCTTCCCTGGATGGGGTAGGGGGGGATGGGGTGATAAATAATATTTTTTTTCTACCCTCCCCCATAGTGGGAGGGTATGTGAATTGTCCCCACCCTTTCTGAGGGCTGGAGAAAGGGTGGGGGCTTATTGGTGTAGGATGTGGTAAATCTATGATTTACCGCATCGGAAAATATAACTGAAAAAGGTTTCGGTAATCAAAGATTGCCAAAACCTACTTTTTTTACAGCAATTCGTGGATAATTAGCACGACAATTTCGCCCGGGGCAAGGTTTACCAATATTTTACCGTTTTTAACTTCCGGCATTGAACTTATTTTTATTGGTAAAACATTTTGATGTTTTGGATTGAATTTCGGCAATTTTACGGTCGTTTTTATCGGGTTTTCAAAATCCAAATTTCCGATTGTGACAACTCTTTTTATATTATTTGAAAATGAATAAGCAAAAACCTTCTGATTACCTGTTTTTAGCGGTGTAAACGTCCCTTCATTCAGCACAGGCAGCAAACTTTGTTTAACATTATTCGCAAGCAAAACGTCGTTTCTCAGCATTTTGTTGTTTCCGCCGGGTTTTCTTGAAAGATTGAAAATGTCGATTTTTCCGCGGTGAACAAAATATGTATCATCATCCGTATTTGATTCGGGGGCAAGTTTATTCCCCATTTTGTAAACGTAATCATCACCTGTTTGAAACCCGTCAGGGAAATAGGTGTTTGTCGGCAGCGTTGCACTAAGCCATATCATCATATCGCTGAGTGCTTGCCCTTTCAGCAAAATCGGGCTAACTTCATCGTGTGTTGTAAAACTTCCGATTGTGCTTTTCCTGTCGCTGTATTTTTTGTTATCGTCCAGAGTGAATGACAATTGTTTATACAATTCTTTTGATGTTTTCCAATCTTTTAGGTTGAAAAACGAGCCGTAATATCCGTCAAATCCCGCGGTTAATAATTTATCGTATGAAGTAAAAACGGCTTGCGGCGAAATTGCATCGTGCCACGAATCAGAGGACTCCGCAATCCACAAAAATTCAGGGTCTTTGCTTCTTGAAAAGTCAATCAGTTCTTTCCAAAATAGTGCGGTTTTGCAGTGTGCAACGTCTGCTCTAATCCCGTCAAAGCCCAGATTTATCATATATTTGACAAAATCTTTATACAAACTGTAAACGTTTACGTCAACTTTTTCTTCCGTACCCGTAGCAAGCAGTCTTACATCCGTCCAATCGGCAGGCATTACAGGCTCGCCAGAGGTTTGCTGTACAAACAAATCAGGTCTTTGAAGGTACAAATCATAAGATGCACATGCCGGAACATCAACGATTACACGGATATTTCTTTTGTGTGCTTCTTCAATAAATTTCTTGACCTGTTCTTCAGGTGTTAAGTTTGAATTTTTATCGATTAACTCGGGATTTATTGACTGAAAATCAGAGGCTGCGTATAAACTTCCTGCCGTACCCAGTGCTTTTAACTTCCCAACAGGGGTTATCGGTAATACGTGAAGTGTGTTAATCCCCAGATTTTTGATTTCGTCAAGTCTATCTATTGCATTGAGAAAATTTCCGCGAACTTCGCCGATTTTTTCTGTTATAAACCCGTCGCCGTCTATATCTTCTGAGTTGAACGACCTTATATTAACTTCCATAATAACAGTGTTATTATTCAAAAATTTGGTTCTTAAATCGTTCTTTGGCTGACTTTCTGCCGAAACCTGCGATGTATTTAAAAGAATCAATACAAACAGTGTAAATATAATTTTTACGTATTTTTTCAGCATGGTTTAATCCCCTTACGGAAGCAAGATTTCCTGATCGATATTGATGCGGTCAAGACTTTCCATATTGTTAACTTTCATAATCTCTTCCGCTTTGTCAGGTGAGTATGTTCCGTAATGTTTTTTGATAATGCTTTCAACCGTATCACCGTTTTGGATTACGTATTTTGTCATTTTTGAGGTGTCAACGTTTGCTGTTTCTTCAACGTTTTCAGTGTTTGCTGTTTCGCTTGTGTCTGAATTTACAACACCTTGTTCAACCCCTGTTTGCTCTTCTAATGTTTGCTCTTGAACAGGTTTATTTTTGCTTGAGTCAACAAAAGTTTTAGTTGCAGGAATTGATTTCATACCGAACATCACAAGTAAAGTTCCCAAAACACCGATGAAAATTCCGATTGCAATGTACATTGCAGGTGAATTTGTGTTGAAATTGCTGGTTTTGAAATTTTGCCACAGCAAGTCGATTTCTTGTGACATTCCGTTGTTGCTGCTTTCGTTATTGACTATTTCGTCAGGTCTTAAATATTCCCCGGGAAGTCCGCTTTCTTCTTGTTCCTTTGCCAAGTTTTCGATAACTTCCATTGATTCTTTTGATAATGTTGATCTTCTTATAGTTGAACTTTTCATTTGCACCTCTTAAATTTGTACCGATAAAATAATGGTAGCATGAATACACTTGACATTCAAGAAGTTTGTTACATTCAAAAAGCCGATAATCATAAGACTATCGGCTTTTTGCAAATTATAAAGTTAAATTAAATTACTTTACACTTTCTTTGAATTTTTTACCAGCTGTGAATGCAGGAACTGTTTTTGCAGCGATTTTCAAAGCAGCACCTGTTTGAGGGTTTCTGCCGGTTCTAGCAGCTCTTTTGCGAGCTTCAAAAGTTCCGAATCCAACTAAAGTAACTTTTTTACCTTTAGAAACTGTTTTTTGGATAGTTTCTAATGTTGCTGATAAAATGTCAGCAGCAGTTTTTTGTGAAACTTTTGATTTTTTTGATACTTCTTTTACTAATTCTTCTTTGTTCATTATGAACCTCCTTCTTCCTTAAACCTACGAACATTAACCATTCCGCAGAGTATTTGTGTATCGACTAACTCATTATAAGTCTTTAAGTCCTTGCTGTCAAGGGGTTTCAAGATAAAATGTTTCCAGAAAAGTAATAATAGCGGTATATATCGCAAGATATCATTAGTAAAACCCTTGCTATCAGCGGATTATGTGTCCTTGTTTAGTTTTGCAAATTTTACATTTGAGTAGAAATATTGCAGAATTTGATAGGCATTATAGCCCTGTTTTGCAAGATTATTTGCTCCATGCTGTGACATGCCCACTCCATGACCTTTCCTTCCGACAGAATCATCAAAAGACGGTACTGAGTGTAAATACGGAGCATATCCGCCCCAAACCGAATTGGAGGTTGATGTCATGCCGCCTGCTGAGGCTGTGTAGTATGCTGAAATGATTTTCATGTCGTAAGTCAAGACCAATCCGTGAGTTTCTTCAACTGCTTTATTTGTAATGTTAGTTTCCGCTGATGCTCCGCCGTAGGCCTGGTCCTCAGTGTTATCTTTCAGGTCATATCCGTATTTTGCCTGTTTGCCGAGGTTTGCAAGAGCAAAACTTCTTGCCGCAATCGCTTGGGCTTTTAATGCTTCATATTCCCAGCCCGCAGGCATTTCTGACGGAACAACTCCTTTTATATAATTTTCTAAATCAATATCATTTATAACTGTTAACTTCCCGTTCATGTTTTTTATGAGTAATTTGCCGTGATACCATTTGCCTTTGGCACTTACAAATCCGTCATTGTCGGTTCTTAAAACTATTGCTCCTGTTCCGAGAGTATAAATTTTTCCGCCTGCTTTTACTGCAATTTCGTTGTTGTGCGGTACAAGTACGTAACCTCTCATTGCGTCCGCTGTGCAAACAGTTTTGTTTGTGTGGACATCAATCATTCTGCCGTTTACGTTTACTCCTACTCCGGCTTCGTTTACCTGTGTCAATAATCCTATTTTTATTGCGTAACTCGGATTTGCGATTAGTATATTTAATATTAAT
>CAMAGQ010000149.1 GCA_945833895.1 uncultured bacterium | reverse complement strand
TTTTTACTAAAAACTCTAAAGCGAGTTTTTTGTCCACTTTTATGGGTACACTTCAACCCCATCCCTATCCCTTCCCCGTCCAGGGAAGGAAAAAGAGATACGACCATCCCCTTGAGACTCTGCGAACAAAACAATTAAGTATTGTTTTGTGAGTGGTCAGGCGAAATCTATTGATTTCGGGGAGGGGGCTGCTTTTGTTGGGCAAAGTATGCCCAACCGACAATACCTTGCGTGGTTAAAGATTCTGAAACGAGTTCAGAATGACATCTTGGTGTATTGCATAGAGTTTGAACTATTTTCCCCCTCTCCTAGTGAGAGGGGCTAGGGGTGAGGGTTCGATTTGCCCTCTCACTCTGGGAGAGGGCAGAATTTCAACTTGAACGTATGTGAAAGTTAGAAATTCGGGAGAGGGTTTGAGGTTTCCCATCCTGCTCCCATTAGGATAGGGAAAAATCAGTCACTGCTAGAATTGACTAAAACAACATTCACTATAATTTAACCCTGTGTTTTATATAAAATTTTGTCCAAACCCTCATTCCGTAAAGTTTTAAGTCGTCAAATTTCACGGCTTTATTGTCTTTACACACAATTGTAAGCGATTTTTCATCAACTGATTTTGCAATTATATCATTCGGATTTTTATCAGAATACTCCTCCTCAAGAATTGTGACTTTATACGGATTTACAACAAAAAAGTGATGTTTATGTGTAATATAGCAAGGCAAAAAAGGATGCAGAGCTTTGACTGTGCGAAAAACCTCATCCGATGTTTGAGCCATAAAATCAAGCATTTTCTCAATCCCAGTGATATTTTTTAAATAAGTCGCTTTTGTTTCCAGTTGCGGAATCGGTGTAATAATATTATTGTTTAAGTCGTTGAAAAACTTTGTAACAAGGTTTCTTGCAACAATCACAGTCCGCTCACGCAATTCTTTTGACGTTTGCTGCGGATTGATTTTTATTTTTTCCTGATAAAGTATAGAACCTGTGTCGTAATTTTCATCAACAAGGTGAAGTGTCACACCTGAATACTCCTCTCCGTGCAAAATCGTTTGAAGATACGGATTTGGACCTCTGTAGGCAGGTAACAGCGACGGATGAACATTAACCGTTCCAATAGTCGGAATATTAAAGGTTTGAGGAGAAATTCGCTCTCGCCAAGTTCCGACAAGCACCACATCGACGTTATTTTTAATCAAAAACCGTCTGAAATCCTCCGTATTTACGGACTTGAACTTTAAATCTTTCAAGCCCAGATGTTTTAACAAGGTATATTCATAAGAAGGGTTTAGCAAATCCGACAAAAACAGGCGAAAAGTTCCCGTGACAGTCGTATCATACCTCAAAACGCCAACAACATCAGCACCGGCATCAATTGCACCAATGATTAAATTTGCGAGCATCAAACCTTTTCCAAGAATAACAACCTTCATACATTGAGTATAAATTAAAAAGTATGTTCCACGCAATTGCAGAACATACTTTCTAAATATTTCTTAACCTGTCGGTTATGCTTCTTCGGTTTTACCCATATCTTTTAAAATTTCACGAGCATCCGCTTGTGCTGCTTTTAATTGGTTATATGTTTCATTCGCAACACGATGTTTTGCAGAGAAAAATCTTTGCGAATTTACAAGTTGTGCAACTACAGTCAATAAAGGAGCAACAACAGCAACACCGGTAAGTACCGATTTAACAGGTGACGGAACTTTTGCAAGTACATTCGCCGCACTCTTAAATGCTTTTGAATTAACTATAGTTGTATCAAGTTTTAACAAAGATGATTTTACGGAATTAACAAGTTTCGGATTAACCAATTTATCAATAATAGGCGGAAGTTTCTTCAACGCTTTATTTCCAAGAGCCAACATTCCTAAGCCGCCTAACACAGTGGTACTAACCGATAAGAATTTATGATCATTTTCAAATTTTTTCAATGCAGGGCTGTTGTCAACAATTTTATTACGTCCTGCCACCAAAGCATCAACCAGAGCCAATCCAGCCATCCATTTTGCGGTTGTTTTTGCAAATGTTTTAGCATTTTTCATTAATGGAGAAAATACTTTTGAATTTTCTGTTATTTTAACTGCTTTTGCAGGGCTAGCCGCAACTTCAGCAATACCCATTGCTACCGGCATCAAACCGTATATCATTCTTTCTTTTCTGCGGAATTTATCGCCATTCAGAGCCATATCCGCATATTGCTTTGATGAAGCTTTGAGCTCTCTGTCATCTGCATTTGCTAAACGTTCAAGGGCTTCTTTGTGACTGATTTTTTGCCCAAAGGAGTTGTTTGAAATCGAATTTACTTGCATATTCTACCTTAACCTTTCACACTTGTATATTCATTCTAAAACAGAACTTAAAAAATATTGCTAGTTTTTCATAAAATTTGCATAAAATATTTACAAATGTTTATATTTCCTATAGTATCGAAACATAATGAAGACATTTTATATTCACACAATGGGTTGCAGGGCGAACCAGTTTGAAAGTGCAATCATAGAAGAAAATCTGATTAAAAACGGTTTAACAAAAGTTAATCAAATTCAGGATGCGGATTTGTATATTTTAAATTCGTGTTCTGTCACGCACAAAAGCGATAATGAGGCACTTTATCTTTTACGCTCCGCAAAGCATAAAAATCCTTCTGTCGTGAACCTTTTGACGGGATGTTTTGCTCAAATTGAGAAAGATAAACTTCTTGAATATGAATTTATTGATTATGTTTTTGGAAACGACGAAAAACTTCATCTTTATGAACACATAAAAGCAGGAGAAAAATGTCGTACCACAGATGTTATGCAGATTTCAGAATTTAACAGCGTCGAATTAGAGGACACCTCAAAAACCAGAGCCAGCCTAAAAATTCAAGACGGCTGCGACAACAGATGCACCTACTGTATTATTTGGAAAGCACGCGGAAAAAGCCGCAGTGCAAGCATTAATTTTATAATTAACCAAATTAATAATTTTGGCCAAAACGGATTTCATGAAGTTATGCTAACAGGAATCCACATCGGGCAATGGGGAAAAGAATTTGGCTTAACCCTGCTTGATTTATTGAAAGAAATTGAAACAAAAACTACAATAAAACGCTACAGGCTCGGTTCGTTGAACCCGACGGAAATCACTCAGGAAATGCTTGATTTTCTAAAAACTTCAACAAAATTTTGCCCGCATTTCCACCTATCATTGCAATCGGCAAACGACAAGACCCTAAAATCAATGAACAGATTTTATAAGACAGATGACTACCTGAATTTGATTGACAAAATTAACCAAACATTTGAACTTCCGTTTCTGGGAAGTGACATTATCGCAGGGTTTGCGGGTGAAACCGACGAGGATTTTGAAATTACACGAGCAAATCTTGAAAAATCAGGATTAACCCAAATTCATACCTTTCCGTATTCAATCAGGAAGGGAACAGTGGGCGAAACCCTGCCTAATCAAACTCCGGACAACGTAAAAAACGAACGTGCAAGTATTATAAAGGAAATATCCAAACGAAAACTGGGAAACTTTATCAAGAAAAACATCGGCAAAACCCACGAAATTATCATTGAAAAGCACAGAGATAAGCATTCGGGCAACCTTAAAGGCTTAACCGAGAATTACCTGTCGTTGCAGATTATTTCGGATAGGGAAGATTTATATAACACAGTTCAGAAAGTTAAAGTTACAAAAGTCGAAAACGAAATTATTTATGCCGAAATAAACTAAATAAATTCCTGCAAAAAGGTACTTAAATCTAACTTTAGAGCAGATGCTATTTTTAGAAAATTATATAAAGATAACGACATTTCACCCCGCTCAACAAATCCAATATAAGAAAGACTGCAATCAGCCATTTCCGCAAGTTTTTCTTGGGATAT
>CAMAGQ010000148.1 GCA_945833895.1 uncultured bacterium | reverse complement strand
GTTGCAAATGAGAATGCAACAATACCCAACAACAGGATGAACAATGTTTGGATTGTCAAGAATTGTTCTGCTGATAGTTTTGAACCAACAGATAATCCTAAGAAGATAGTTACAATGTTAATTAAAGCATTTTGCATTGTATCTGACAATCTGTCAACAACACCGCATTCTTTACATAAGTTACCAAATGTTAACGCACCTACTAACGGGCAAGCATCAGGCAAGAATAAAATACATAGACCCAATACTACAAGAGGGAATACGATTTTTTCTCTTTTTGAAACAACTCTCAACTGTTCCATTTGGATTTTTCTTTGAGCATCAGTTGTTAACAACTTCATAATAGGCGGTTGAATTACCGGAACTAAAGCCATATATGAATATGCGGCAACCGCAATTGCACCCAAAAGTTCAGGAGCAAGTTTTGATGTTACATAAATTGATGTAGGGCCGTCAGCACCACCGATGATACCGATTGCACCTGATTGCGGTAGTGAAAATCCGAATACGCAAAGTGCAAGTAACAACGCACCGAATATACCGAATTGAGCCGCACCGCCTAAAAGTGCTGTTTTAGGGTTCGCAATCAACGGACCGAAGTCTGTCATTGCACCAACACCCATAAAGATTATTAACGGGAACAAACCTTTATGAATACCTGCTTCATAAATAATTCCCAAAAATCCTGTAGGATCAGCAATTCCTGCCATAGGAATATTTGATAGCAAACCGCCGAATGCGATAGGAACTAAAAGCAACGGTTCGTATTGTTTTTTGATACCTAACCATAGCAAGAACAAGCATATACAAATCATTATCGGATGTCCGAATTGATGTAAGAATTGTTCTGCACTGTTTGTAATCGCAGGGTCAACTTTATCTATCATATTGTAGATACCTGTAGAGTGCCACAGTTGTATTAAACCTTCTTGAAAATTCATCTGCTGCCTCCTAACCTATAGTTACCAATACTTGACCTGTTTGAACTTTATCACCTACTGAAATTTCAACAGATTGAATTGTTCCTGATTTTGGAGATTTAATTTCAGTTTCCATTTTCATAGCCTCAACAACTGCAATAACGTCGCCTTCTGAAACAGAATCGCCTTCTGATACAAGAACTTTCAATACATTACCAGGTAATGCTGATTTAATAGGTTCGCCGTCGCCTGATGCTGAGCCTGAAGATTTTTCAATACCCGCTTTAACATCGAAATCGTAAGCCTTACCGTTAACAGTTGCTTTATCGCCGTCAAATGCGATTGCGTATTTTTTACCGTTAACCGTAACCGTATATTCATTTGAATCAGAAGATACAGAAGATGATTCAGCAGGTTTGTTTGCTGTTTTGTTAACAGAAACAGTACCTTTTCCTAACAAGAAGTCAATACCTTTGTCAACGTTTCCGTCTTTACATGCTGCTGCTATGAATAAGTTTTCATCAGTAACAGGAAGACCTGCGGCTTTCAATCTTTCTTCTGCTGCTTTCAAACCTTTTTCAGGGTCTTTTTCGTTCAAATCAACAACTTTTTCGGTTGTAGGCTGCATACCGATTTTTTCTTCAGCCCATTTAACCAATTCTGCATCAGGTTCGCAAGGAGTTTTACCAAAGTAACCCAAAAGCATTTTTGCATAACCAGGGTTAGCCTTTTCCCAAGGATGTTCTGATATTGCGTTCAAGAATGATTGTTGAGCGTAGAATTGAGAAACAGGAGTGACTGATGTTGCAAATCCGCCTCTTTCTACAACTTCTTTCATATTAGCGATAAGTTTAGGGAATTTATCCAACATACCCATATCTTTCAACTGGTTAACAGTTGTAGCAGTAGCACCACCAGGGAGCGGAGCTTGAATTAGAATAGGGTTAACCGCCAATGAAATCGGAGAAATAGGATAATCTTTCATACATTCTTTGAAGATTTCTTCAGTTTCCATGATTTTCTTGATATCTAAACCTAAATCGTATTCAGTACCTTTCAAAGCGTGCCACATAGAAATGATATCAGGTTGACCTGTACCGCCTGAAACAGGTTTCATAGCAAGGTCGATACCGTCAGCACCGCCATCAAGTGCAGCAAGGTAAGCGGCTAAGCCAGTACCTGCTGTTTCGTGAGAGTGGAAGCGGATATGAGCATCAGCCCCGAGTAATTCACGTGCCATTTTAACTGTTTCGTAAACTTTTCTAGGGTTTGAAGTACCTGAAGCATCTTTAAATGCCAAGCTGTCAAACGGCAAACCTGAATCTAAAATATTTCTCAAAACTCTTTCATAGAAAGCAACGTCGTGAGCACCTTCACAACCGTAAGGAAGTTCCATCATTGTGATTGTAACTTCGTGCTGCATACCGTGTTTTTTGATTGAATTTGCAGAATCAATCAAGTTGTTAACATCATTCAAAGCGTCAAAGTTTCTAACAACGTTAACACCGTGTTTTGCGAACATTTTTGCGTGTAAGTCGATTACGTCGCGAGGTTGAGAGTTCAAACCAACAACGTTGACACCACGTGCTAAAGATTGCAATTTAACGTCAGGGCCGACTGCTTCTCTGATTTTGTCCATTGTTTCAAATGCGTTTTCATTACAGAAAAATATCGGAGCCTGAAATCTTGCACCACCTGCTGTTTCAAAGTGTCTGATACCTGCATCAACTGCTGCTTTCAATGCCGGAATAAAGTCTTCAACAAGAACCTTTGCCCCGTAAATTGACTGGAAACCATCTCTGAAAGATGTATCCATAACTTTAATAAGTTTTTTTCCCATTGTTAAGTCCTTTCATTTATATAATAATTCTTCTAACTTCTTTTTGCTTTAACCGCTGCAATCGCCAAAGCAATCGCTTCATCTACATTTGCACTAACTTTCTTTGCAGTAGTTTTAACCTCTTCCACTGCTTCAGGAAAGATTTTGTTCAAATAAGTTACGACTTTTGTCATAATACCCATAACAAAAATCAGTATCACCAAAAAGCATAGTACAAAGCCCATGCCCATTCCGAGTAGAACTAACCCGTCTGCTAAATTTCCATTCATAAAATATCTCCTATTGTAAGTACTAATTCTTTATTTTCACTATTTAAAAGGACTAACTCACCGTTGTCATTAACGGATTTAGCCAGTCCTGTTTCAATTTTATTAAATATTTGAACATTTAATTCTTTGTTTATAAAACAGTTTCTTGTAATATAATCGTCTTTTATTTCCTCAAAACCATTTGTTAAAAATTCATCATAATTTTTGAAAAATTCCGTAGTTAACTTGTTAAAAAATGTATGCAAATCAACTTTACGATTAAGTTCAAGATTAAGTGATGTTACAAGTTTATCAGGTACAGTATCAACATCTTTTTTATCAGCGTTCAAATTAACACCGATACCAAGAACCAAACCTTTAAATTTTGTTCCCTGCATGACCGTTTCCGATAAAATTCCTGCGATTTTTTTGCCGTCTATTAAAACATCATTCGGCCATTTTATCTGAGGAGCAAGTCCGTATTTTTCAAGAACTTTACACAAACAAACAGATAAATACTGGGTCAAATTCGGATAAATTTCGTTAAAAGTATCAGAAGGTTTCAGAACAAAAGACATGAAAAGATTGCCTTCGCCCAAATCGACCCACAAGCGGCTCAACCTGCCTCTGCCTGAAGTTTGGCGACGGGTCAGAACAACAGTTTTATCATCAAGGGTATCTATATTTAATTTTGCGTAAATGTTCGTGGAATCAATAGTTTCCAACTCTATAACTTTCATGTTCTCCCCTAACGGACTCTACACATGTTTATTATATAACAAACAAAAATTATCAGAAATTAAACTTTTATTTCCTGATTTTTAAATTGCATTTCATAAAGATGTTTATAGTAACCTTTGTTAATTTGCATTAAT
>CAMAGQ010000147.1 GCA_945833895.1 uncultured bacterium | reverse complement strand
CGTCATTCTGAGCAGAATATTTGAGAATATGTCGGAAACTGGTACGAAGTGCGAAGAATCCCTAGCGACTTCACTATTCAAACCCTCTCCCGAATTTCTAAATTCACTTCGTTCATTAAGAAATTCAACCCTCTCCCATGGTGAGAGGGTGTGTATGTACTGTTCCCCCCTCTCCTAGGGACACTAGCCGAACAAAACAATTAAGTATTGTTTTGTGAGAGGTCAGTCGAAATCTATTGATTTCGGGGTGGGGTCTATTCTAGTTGAGCTTGTATGCCCAACCGACAGTATTCTAGGGGTCCTCTACATTTACCACTTCGGGATATTATTTCTTTAAACCAATTATTTTGTCGGTATATTCAAACATTTGCTTATAGACTTGAGGTTTATTTTCATCTGTCAGCGTAATTAAAACAAAAAAAGAATAAGTCGTAAAACTTATTCTTTTCTTTGTAATGTTGTATGTGTATGCGTTTATTAAAAATTCAAGGTTCGAAGATTTTGAACCGTCTGGAATTTACTAATTTCTTTCAGGTACTGTTCTAATGCTTTGTATCCGTTGTAAATTTCGTTAGAAATTGATGCGTAACGGCTTGCCTCTAGGAATTTCAATTCCTTCACTCTTATTGTCAAGATGTTGTCTGCCGCTTCACTAAGCGTTTTGTCATCAGAAACTGACCACTTTTGTAGAAGTTCAAGTTCTTTGTACATTTGGTTCATTGTTGTGTATTCCAGGGTGTTGAAATCATATTTCTCAAGTAAAGATTTTTCTACGTTGGAAATTCTGCTCATACATGCCTGAAATTTAAAAATCTTTTTAATAATAAGATAATTATCAGCAATTCTTTTATGAGAAGCAGGCACATTGTTTTTAGCAAGCAATGCTGCAAAGGAACGTGATGTAAAGGTATCGTTAGCACCACTCAATGTACTTTTTGAAGTCAAATCAAAATCATATTTGTTTTCTGCTATTTCGTTCAACATTCGACCTCCACTTTATATAAAAATGATAGAATAATAGTTTTTATTTGTCATGGTATTGTGTCAATTTATTTACAATTTGTAAAAAAACAAATAAATTTTTCGCCACGACCGCTTGACTTTTTGCAAGTAAAACTTAAATAAAATATAGCAAAAATCCTACAAAAGAATGACCTCATTCAATAGGAATTATGCTAAAAATATAGTGGTAATATGTAGTTAAAAGGTGTAATTAAACAGGCATGGGGCTAAGTTTAAATAACATATATCAACGACCTTACGTACAGCCCGACAAGCGTGGCGGGGTTAAAAGGCGTGAAGAGGAGGAAAAATCATCTTCCACTCGTGAGGCACAGAAAGAACAGAGTTCAAACCAAAACAGCCGTAGCCGCGGGTTGCAAAATATTGAGCAAAAGCAGCCGACGTACACTCCTGCTTATGAACAGAAGTTCTCTTTGCCTGCACAAAATGCTTATGCAAATGTTAATATAAATCGTTCCAACACTAATACGCAAACTTCTGTTAACGTTGCCCCGACAGCATCTCAACCCATGCCGACCGCAAGCAGTGAAAACCGTATTAATATCGCTCAGGTTTTAAAAGATTTTAAAAATACGGCACTTGCGATAGGTACACCAGATGATTTGAATGATATTGTCGACGGGTATTTGTCTGTTGTTGAAAAGCAAGTCAGAACAGGCAAAGCAAACAAAAATTTAATTAAAAATACTCTTAATTCAGCCGCATCAGTTCTTGATAATTACATATCAGAAACTCTTAACAAGGATTCAAAAGTCGTTGAAAACTGGGTGGATGCCTTATTTTTGCAAAACATTGACCTGCAATATAACGACGATGATATTAACGAAAGATTTTTGGTAAAATTCCCTGACGGTACGACAAGTCAGACTAAACGCAAAGAAGAAGTAAATCAGGAAGAACTTCCTCAACAAGTAAAAGACGAAAATTCAAACGTTATCCCGATTTCTGCTGCTCCGCAATCAGGGGCTAAGAATGTTCCTGTCGATAAAGAATTAAAATCTCTGTTTATAAAGGCTAAAAAATGCACTTACGTTGATAAACCCGAAGATGCAATAAAATACTTTGAAAAAGCGTTGAATAGAGCGTTAGAATTGGATGACACGGAAACCTCAGGAAAAATTTACTACGAGGTCGGCAAAATTTACGATAACCACGACTATGTCGCACAGGCTTTGAAAAGTTACAACCAATCTTTGAATTTGACATCTGATGAAAATGTTAAAACAAAAGTTCATTACGCAATGGCTCAGATTTATGATGATGTAAATCAGATTACCCCTGCAATGGATCATTATTTTAGCACTGTTTCCCATGCCGGAGAGGCAGATAACCTTTCTGCTCAAAGTGCATCACTAACAAAAATCGGTAATATTTTTACCGACATGTACGAAAGAGAAGCGTTTGATTACTATGATATCGCCTACGATATTGCGGATGAAACGGATAACGATAATTTGAGAGGGTTTGTATCTGCAAGTACGGGAAGAGCCTATGAAAAATTTGATGAACCCGAAAAAGCATTGAAATCATATTCTCGTGCTGTGAAAAATTATTCTGATGCCGAAACCCCGCTGAGAACCGCACAAAATTATCTTGCAGCGGCTGATGTTATGGTTGAATTTAACAAGTTAAATAAAGCATCAAATCTTTTACGCAAGGCTCAAAAATTTGCAAGACAAACCGAAGATGTTAATTTAATGAACGAAATTAATACTAAAATCAGCCAACTTCAATATTTGGTGTAGTGAATTAAACACGGAAATATTCACGCAAAATGTTGAACATTTACAAGGCTGCGTTGTCATGTGTAATGCCCTCTCTCATTATGAAAGGGAGTGTGCTTGCCGTTTCCTTTCAGCTAATTGTATAAACGCGGATTTTGTTGCAATTTAAAAGTGTTTGTAATACATTTAATATGTATAGGAATACCCAAAAAAGGAGGAATTTATACATGGAAACTTATGGTATTGAAAAATTTGGTATTATCAGACCAAAAGCAGTTTACCGCAATTTGACACCTGCTCAATTAACAGAAGCAGCATTGCGTTTAGGCGAAGGTTCTTTAAGCAACACCGGAGCTTTAGTTGTAACTACCGGCAAATACACCGGACGTTCTCCTAAAGATAAATTCATTGTTGATACAGAATCTATCCACAATGACATCGCATGGGGTAAAGTAAACCGCCCTATTACAAGAGAAGCATTCAACTCTATCAAGGGTAAAATCGCTGCTTACTTGCAAAACAGAGAAGTATTCATCTTTGACGGATACGCAGGAGCTGACAAAACTTATACTCAAAAATTCAGAGTTATCAACGAAATGGCAAGCCAAAACTTGTTCATTCACCAATTGTTAATCAGACCGACTGCTGAAGAATTATCTAACTACGGCGAAGCTGATTACACAATCCTTTGTGCTCCAGGTTTCAAATGTGATCCTGAAGTTGACGGCGTAAACTCAGAAGCTTGTATCGCTATCGACTACGAAGCACACGAAATCATCATCTGTGGTTCTCAATACGCAGGTGAAATCAAAAAATCAGTATTTGCTACAATGAACTATGTAATGACTAAGAAAAACGTTCTTCCAATGCACTGTTCAGCAAATATGGACCCTGAAACTCACGAAACAGCCGTATTCTTCGGTCTTTCAGGAACAGGTAAAACAACATTATCAGCAGACCCTAACCGTAAATTAATCGGTGACGACGAACACGGTTGGTCACCGGACGGCGTATTCAACTTCGAAGGCGGATGCTACGCAAAATGTATTAACCTTGACCCTGAACACGAACCTGATATTTACAACGCTATCAAATTCGGTTCATTGGTTGAAAACGTTGTTATGGACCCTGAAACAAGAGAATT
>CAMAGQ010000146.1 GCA_945833895.1 uncultured bacterium | reverse complement strand
AAATACTTTATATAAATATAGGAAAAAGGCAAACATCAGGAAAATTATGAGCGTAAAAATAGTTTCTGAAAGTTATTTTAAAAACGACAATTCCGATTATGCGAAATCTCTCAGAAAAATCTACGGAGATGACGGATATGAGAAGTATTATGCCAAAATGAACAGTATAATGACGCTTGATAACGATGAAAAAATTACAAATCCTATTGCAAAATCAAAAGCGGAACATATAAAACGCAAAGAAATTGAATACAAAGCAGCACTTGCCGCCGCAGGAAAAGCGAAAAACATCTGGAATAATTATTCAAACCAATATGCAATGAACCTTAGTAAAGCACGAGCAAACAATAACGGATATTCGCTTACAAATTCGCAAAAACAGCAGATACTTGCAAATACCGCAGACGGTGCTTCCGATGCGTACAAAAACTTCACTCAGGCACAATCGGATGCTGATATGGCTTTGAGTTTATACTTTGATGCAACTCATTCGGGTATGAGTTTTCTATCTTAAACTTTAAGTTTTACAGCCAATCTCTCACAAATTTTGCAAGGTTATCAAACCCTAAAAGTTCACCAAGATTACCGTTTGACGGTAATGTTTTTGAATACAGCAAGAACGGAACTTTTTCTCTTGTGTGGTCTGTTCCCGCAACTGTCGGGTCACAGCCGTGGTCGGCGGTGATAATAAGCATATCATCATCTTTTAGGGAATTTAAGATTTCTTCAAGGTATGTGTCAATCTCTTCAATTGCCTTGCCGTAGCCTTTTGCGTCGTTTCTGTGTCCGAAAAGCATATCCGTATCAACAAGGTTTGTGAAAATAATTTCTTTGTCCGTGTAATTTTTACCTTTTTCGTATGCAATTTCTTCAAGCGGAAGTTCGTCTTTTATTGCTTGCAGGGTTAACTCTAAACCTTCCTTGTTTGAACCCGTGTGGATTGCGTGGGTAATTCCTGATTTTGAGAAAATATCTTCGATTTTACCGATACCGATAACTTTTCCGCCTTCGTCTTTGACTTCGTTCAACAAAGTCGGTGAAACAGGTTCAATCGAATAATCTCTTCTGTCTTTGGAAATTCTTGTCGGTTTTCCGTCAATAATTTTATACGGTCTTGCGATTACTCTTGAAACGTAGTGACCGCCGTCAGTGAGGATTTTTCGTGCGATTTCGCACCAATTGTAAAGGGTTTCTAATGGGATTAAATCCGTGTCAACCGCGATTTGGAAAACGCTGTCCGCCGAGGTGTAAACTATCGGGAATTTTGTAGCGTGATGTTCGTCGTTCAATTTTTCAATAATAGCCGTACCGCTTGCGGGACAGTTTGCAAGAACTCCGCCGCAACGGGTTTTTTCTACAAATTCATCAATAATCTCAGGCGGGAAACCGTTAGGGAAAGTCGCAAAAGGTCTGTCAAGAGTAATTCCTGCAATTTCCCAGTGTCCTGTTGTTGTGTCCTTGCCTTTTGATTTTTCAACAAGAGTTCCAAATGTTGCGATAGGATTTTCTACAGGTTTAATTCCCTCAAAATCTTGAATGTTGCCAAGCCCCATTTTTTCAAGGTTAGGAACGTTTAAACCTTTGTTGTATTCGCAAACGTGTTTTAATGTATTACACTCAGGGATATCGTTAAACTCTCTGCAATCAGGCATTGCACCGATACCCATTGAATCTATTACCATAATAATCGCTCTTGACATAGAAAACCCCCTTTTGTGATAATTCTACCACAAATTTTGCGAGATAGGCTAGTGCGAAACATTTTAGGATTGAATTTTGTAGATAGTTTCAAGTTCTATATTTAATGCCGTGCAAATTTTTACCACAACTAAAATTGTCGGATTTGCTTTTCTGTTTTCAATCATATTCAGATACTTGGTAGAAATATCAACCATTTCGGCAAGTTTTTCCTGCGAGAGTCTTTGTTTAAGTCTTGCAAGTCGTATGTTATCAGAAATTGTATCTAAAATATTTTTGTCGTCCATAAATACATATTACCTGTGTTGACATGTAAAATATATCTAGTATAATTCGTAATATAGAAATATATTTCATATAAGCGGAAGGTTATGTAAAGTTTATGAATAAAGTTAAGAAATTGGTCGGAGTGAAAAGATTTGCGTTTACGCTTGCAGAGGTCTTGATAACGCTTGGACTTATCGGTGTTATCGCAGCCATGACACTTCCGACACTGAATGCGGGCATAAATAAAAGAGTTATTGAAACCCGCCTGAAAGCAGATTATTCTCTTATTCAACAGGTCTTAAAAAAGGCTGAAGCCAGTGACGTTGTTATTGGTGCAGATGTTTCCAGCAATTTGGAAAGTGTAAAAAATTATTTTGAATCTGCGATTCAACCGAATATGAAATATTCAAATGTGTGTATAAAATCTCGTGGTTGCTGGCATGACGGTGTAACTTACAACCTTGCAGGACGTCAGGCATATTGCGACAAACCCGGAATTGGTATTGGGGATGATATTATCACTATTAATTTATTAAACGGTTCAACTATTGTAATGGACTGGTATGGTAAACAGTCAGTCCGTAATTATTTTGGTGTGGATATAGAAACTAATAATACAATAACTATATTCATAGATGCGAACGGTAAAAAACCGCCAAATGTGGTGGGGAAAGACATTTATGCTCTAGTTAATACTCCCGATGGACTTGTGCCTGCCGGCATGAGCGTGTCAAAAGAGGAAGTCGACAAGAATTGCAGTAAATCCGCAAGCGGAAATAATGCGGGTTATTATTGCCTAAGACGGGTTAAAGAGAATAACTGGAAAATTCCTGACGACATCTGGGGCAAATAAAAATTCTATTTGCATAAATTTTTGAATATATCCAAAACTTTTGCGTGGATTTCGTCTATTGAACCTTTTGCCTCAACGACTTTTATTCTCTCAGGTTCTTGTTTTGCAAGTTCAAGATAGCCGTTGCGAACACGGTTGAAAAATTCCATGCCTGAACTTTCCATTCTGTCTTTTTCGTTGCCAACTCTTTGCATTGAGGTTTCTATATCAATGTCGAAAATCAAGGTTAAATCAGGCAGCTTTCCGCCTGTTGCAAGGGTGTTTAATTCTTTAATCTGTTGTATATCAAGTCCTCTCCCGTAACCTTGATACGCAACAGAACTGTCAATATGCCTGTCACAAAGAACGATTTTTCCAGATGCTACAGCGGGCTTAACAATGGTGTCTATGTTTTGTGCTCTGTCTGCAAGGAATAAGAAGGTTTCGCACCTGTCAGAAACAACTCCGTCATAGTTTAGCAAAATTTCTCTGAATTTTTCGCCCAAGCCTTTTCCGCCGGGTTCTCTTGTCACAACAACATCATAACCGTTATTTTCAAGGTAAGTTTTTAATAACTTTAATTGAGTTGTCTTTCCGCAGCCGTCTGCACCCTCAAATGTAATAAACAATCCTTTATTCATAATTCATTAAGCCTCTCTAAAAAAAATAAAGCAGCCCGTAAGCCGTGTTCTGTTTTAGATAATCATCTATCTGGTATTAGGATTGCTCCTAATCTCTAGCGATTTTTCCGAAGATGGCGAACAACCTTAGCCTTCGATTTAATCTTGCATCCAACCGGGGTTTACCTGGCAGATACCTCTCGGTATCTCCGGTGAAGCTCTTAACTCACCGTTGCACCATCGCCTGTGATATAAAATCCATCGGCAGTCTTCATTTCTGTGGCACTATCCACCGACTCACGTCGTCCGGAGTTTCTCCGGCGGTCTGTTCTGAGATGCACGGACTTTCCTCACTTAAAATTTTTCTAAGCGCGATTATCCGACTGCTTTATTTAAACTAATTTTATCATGGTAAAGTTTTTTTTCAACTTTGTGATAGTTTGTCAGAATTGTAACAAAAACTTAACAAATATAGCCCCAAAATTAAAGAAACCGACAAA
>CAMAGQ010000145.1 GCA_945833895.1 uncultured bacterium | reverse complement strand
TCAACTTCAGGGTCGTTTGACCAAACAGCGATTTTTGTTCTGTAGCCTGCTTCACGTGAAATTGATTTAATTTCAACAATTCCGTCTTCGATTTCAGGAACTTCAAGTTCAAACAATTCTCTGACGATTTCTGCGTGTCCGTGTGAAACGATTACTTGCGGTAATCTTGTTGTTTCTTTTACGTTCAAAACAAAAACTCTTATTCTGTTACCAGGTTTGTAATATTCCCCAGGAATTTGTTCTTTTCTTGGCATAATCGCATCGGTTTTGCCGATATTTACGATAACGTTTCTTCTATCGTCAACTTTTTGGATTATACCTGTGATAAGAGTTCCTTTTTTCTCCATAAATTCGTTTAGAACAAGGTTTCTTTCAGCTTCTCTGATTCTTTGAGTAAGAACCTGATTGGCTGCTTGAGCCGCAATACGTCCGAATTGTTCAGGTGTAACTTCAAGTTTAACTTCGTCGCCAAGTTCAACCGCTTCATCAATTTCTTTTGCTTCTGCAAGTGAGATTTCGTTGTCGGGGTCTTCAACGGAACTTACAACGGTTTTACCTTTGAATATACCGATTTCACCTGATTGTTCATCTAAAAATGCTTCAATATTTTCGATTTCTTTTACTCGCATGTGTTTTTTGTACGCAGCAACCATTGCATCGCATAATGATGCAATTACGACTTCTTTTGAAATCCCTTTTTCTCTTTCAAGTTCTTCAAAAACTTCGTTTAAACTGCCTGCTCCGATTTTAATCATCTTATCTTCCTTTCATCTTGTATAATTAAATTTCTTTCTAAAATTTTTATTTTGCTTAGTCAATGTATAATTTTGCGGATTGAATGTTTGATTTTGGAATTTTAAGTTCTGTGCCATCCTCAAATCTCAAAAATGACAAACCTTCATTCACGTCATAATCAAGAATTTCGCCTTTAAAAATTTTTTCTGTTTCATCAGGTAAAGGTTCTTTCAATTTAACGCTTATCCTTCTGCCTTTAAAAATCAGAAATTCTTTTTCCGATTTGAATTTCCTCTCTAATCCCGGAGATGAAACTTCCAAATAATATTTTACGGGAATTAGTTCATCCAAAAAGGTTTCCAGGCTTCGAGTGACGTTTTCGCAATCATCAAGTGTAATATTTCGTTCTTTTGAATATAAAAATATTCTCAAAAACCATCTGTGATTTTCCTTAGAAAAATCGATTTCTACAGGAATAAGATTAAATCTCATTGCGGTATTTTCGATTAGCGGTGTAATCGCGTTTAAAACTTCCTGCCTGTTAATGTCCTGTTTCATCAATATTACCCTTCCTATTTACCGAAAAAAGAACGGGGTAACCGTTCTTTTTTGGCAATACTGCTTGTTAACCATATTCTAATATATAAATAAAAGAATGTAAAGTGTTTGTAACAGTTAAGTAAAGTTTTTACATTGAAGCCACTATTACTTTAGCGAGATTTTCAAGTTCTTCTTCTTTGTTTTCTTTGATTGCGGATTTGAAACTTACGCCTGTTTCAAGTATTTCAGTATTTTTTAATTTTGCAAGTTGTTCTTTGATTAATTTTCCTGAAACAGGTGCCCAACTTCCGTTTTCAATGATTGCAAATTTACGGTTTTGAAGGTTATGAGCAACAATATCGTGCAAAAGATTTTCCATACTTACAAATATTCCGTTGTTGTAGGTTGTTGAGGCAACTACAATGTGAGAATATTTGAACGCATCTGACACGATATATGAAGAGTGAGTTACCGAAGCATCATACATTTTTATATCTTTAACGCCGTTTTGTGCAAGCTTTGAGGCAAGAATTTCCGCAGCGTTTTGTGTTCCGCCGTAAACCGATGCGTAAGTGATTAAAACCGAATTGATTTCAGGTGTGTAACTTGACCATTTTGAATATTTATCAATAAACAATTCAAGATTTTTTCTCCATACATAACCGTGAAGCGGACAAATCATCTTTATTTCAATACCGGAGGCTTTCTTTAACAGTGCTTGAACTTGTGCACCGTATTTTCCGACAATATTTGTATAATATCTTCTTGCCTCATCCATATAGCGGTGTTCCCAATCGACTTCATCAGCAAAAATATTTCCGTCAATCGCACCGAAAGCACCAAACGCATCCGCCGAGAATAAAATCTTGTCTGTAGTATCGTAAGTTACCATGACCTCAGGCCAATGAACCATTGGAGCAAATACAAAGGTTAAATTGTGCTTGCCTGTATTTAGTGTGTCGCCTTCTTTGACAATTATGTATTGATTTTCATCCAAATCAAAATCGAAAAATTGCTTAATCATTGTTTGAATTTTAGCGTTGCATACAATCTTGACGTTAGGATATTTCGCAACAATAGTCGGAATTTCCGCACAATGGTCAGGTTCCATGTGGTTTATAATCATATAATCCAGTGTTCTGCCGTTTAATACGTGTGCAATATTTTCCATAAATTGATGATTTACGGATTTATCCACGGTATCTAAAAGAACTGTTTTTTCGTCCATTAATAAATATGAATTATATGAAACGCCTGTCGGAACAGGGTAAACGCTTTCAAAAAGGGCAATTTTTCTGTCGTTTGCTCCTACCCAGAATAAATCTTCTGTAAGTTTTCTAGTATTATACATTTTCCTCTCCTATATCTTTATAATAAGATAATATCATAAAAAATGTCTTGTTTGATATATAATATCTGCTATTATAAATGTAAAATTTTCTTTACAATATGCGTTTTGTGGGAATATTTTTATCCATACCTGCGGAAAACCCGACCCTTATCCCTCTTCTGATAGGCTGGGAAATAGTTTCAGGCTAATACCCGTAGGCGAAGAAATCCTGCTGAGAAAAGACCGCACCGGTACGGTGCGGTCTTTTTGCTTTTCAATATTCAAAAAATTAGAACATCAAGCCTGCTTCTCTTGCAGCATCTGCTAGTGCAGCAATTCTTCCGTGATATAAGAATCCGCCACGGTCGAATACTACACATTCAATACCCGCTTTTTTAGCTTTTTGTGCGATTGCTTCACCTACAACTTTAGCTGCTTCAATGTTTCCGCCGTGAGATAATTTTTCTCTCAACTCTTTATCATTTGAAGATGCTGAAGCCAATGTTACGTGGTTATCATCGTCAATAAGTTGTGCATAGATGTGTTTTGTACTTCTATATACTGCAAGTCTTGGGAATTCAGATGTTCCTGCCAACTTAACTCTGATTGATCTGTGTCTTTTTTGAACTAATGGTTTTCTTGTTTGTTGTTTAATCATTTTTTTGTCCTTTCGTTTTACCCGAACTTTCTTGAATAACCACTTCAAGGGTTCATCTGGGCTAATGTTTTTTACTTAACAATAAATTTCTCGTTTCTTGAAAAATTTATCTATGTGGCAAGTTTATTACTTCTTACCTGCTTTACCGGCTTTACGTCTGATGTATTCACCTTCGTATTTAATACCTTTACCTTTATATACTTCAGGTTTACGTTTAGATCTGATTAAAGCTGCAACATCACCGACTTTTTGTTTGTTAGAACCTTTAACGGTGATTTTTGTGTTTGCTTCAACAGAAATAGTAATGCCTTCCGGTGGAACGATATCAACCGGATGTGAATATCCAAGTGCCATATTTAATGTTGTACCTTGCATTTGTGCTCTGTAACCAACACCGTTGATTTCAAGTTTCTTAATGAAACCTTCTTTAACACCGATGATTGCGTTAGCAACAAGGGTTCTTGATAAGCCGTACAAAGCGTCTGTTTCACGAGATGTGCCAACAGGTGAAAGGATAACGTGGTTATCTTCCATTTTTACGGCGATTTCAGGACGTACGTTTACAACTTCTGTTCCCAAAGGGCCTTTTGCTGTAACAACTTGTCCTTCAATTTTAACCTCAACACCTTGAGGAATTTCTATCGGTTTTTTACCAATTCTTGACATTTT
>CAMAGQ010000144.1 GCA_945833895.1 uncultured bacterium | reverse complement strand
ATTGTACCTACGTTAACGTGCGGTTTCGTACGTTCATACTTTTCACGTGCCATGAGATTAATCTCCTTCTTTTCTGTCTACTATATACTACTATTAAATTAGTATTCTACGATATTCTAATTCTAACCGCTCATAAAAATTTGTCAAGAATATTTGAACTTTCTTAAATACAGAAATTATACTTATACTCGGGCTTATAAATTAATTTTATATACTAACATGTTTATGTTACAATCATCACAGACAGATGTAGATAAGATAAGGAGTGAAAAATGACTCAACAAATGGAAAAGACTAATGAATCAAACTCTTCTCAAAATCAAATCCGTCAGGTTAGAATACAAAAAATGAACAACCTGAGAGAAAGAGGTTTAAACCCGTACCCTTACGGTTACGAAAAAGATATAATGGCACAAGATTTGCAGGACAAATACAAAGACTTGCCTGTCGGTGATGAAACAGAAGACTATTACCACGTTGCAGGTCGTGTTATGGCTAACCGTAACACAGGTATGTTTATTGACCTTGTTGATGCTTCAGGCAAAATCCAGATTTTCTCACACAAAGAAAATTTATCCGAAGATGATTTAAAAACACTGAAATCAATCGATATCGGCGATATCGTAGGATTTTACGGTTCAGTAAGAAGAACTCCTCGCGGAGAACTTACAATCAAATCTAAATCTTTGAAAATTTTATCAAAATCATTACTTCCGTTGCCTGAAAAATTCCACGGACTAACAGACGTTGAAACTAAATACCGTCAAAGATACGTTGATATGATTGTTAACGACGACGTTAAAAAGACATTCCAAAAAAGAAGTTTGATTATCCAAAAAGTCAGAGAATATTTGATTAACTTAGGCTTTATGGAAGTTGAAACACCGATGTTACACCCGCAAGCAGGCGGAGCGAACGCAAGACCGTTCATAACTCACCACAACACTCTTGATATGGACATGTATTTAAGAATTGCTCCTGAGTTATACCTAAAAAGACTTATGGTTGGTGGCGTAAGCGAAAAAATCTTTGAAATTAACAGAAGTTTCAGAAACGAAGGTATCGACACACGTCACAACCCTGAATTTACAATGATGGAACTTTATCAAGCATACGTTGACTATAACGATATGATGTCATTAACCGAAAATCTTGTTGCATTCGTTGCTCAAGAAGTTCTCGGCACAACAAAAATTCAATACGGAGAAAACGAAATCGACTTAACTCCGCCTTGGGACAGAAAAACAATGCTTGGTGCAATCGAAGAAGCAACAGGAATTGACTTTGGTAAAATCGAAACCGTTGAAGAAGCAAAAGAAAAAGCACATTCTGTTCACGTTGATGCAGACGATTGTGAAAAATGGGGACAAGTTGTTGAACGTGTATTTGAAGAAAAAATCGAACCTTCACTAATTCAACCGGTACACATTTACGACTACCCTAGAGATATATCTCCGCTTGCAAAAGTACACAGAGATAACCCAAGATTGACCGAGCGTTTTGAAACTCGTGTTAACGGCTGGGAAATTTCTAACGCTTTCTCTGAATTAACCGACCCGATTGACCAAAGAGAAAGATTTGAAGCACAAATGGCTGCAAAAGCTGCAGGCGACGAAGAAGCAATGCCGATTGATGAAGATTACATCTGTGCTCTTGAACACGGTGTACCTCCAATGGGCGGTTTGGGACTTGGTATCGACAGGCTTATAATGCTATTGACAAATTCACCGTCAATTCGTGATATCATTGCTTTCCCAACTCTTAAGAAAAGAGATTAATCTTTTACAAAACATAACGAGCAAAAAAGGACGGCATTAGTCGTTCTTTTTTGTTACATTAAACTGATTAGCGAAATTTTATGCTATAATTCAAAATATGGAAGAGAATTTAACAATATCAATTGCTCATTTATATCCGAAACTTTTGAATTTATACGGAGATTTGGGCAACATAATAACACTGAAAAACCGTTGCAAATGGCGTAATATAAATGTTGATTTTGAAGAAATTAATATAGGCGATAAAATCGGCACGCATGACTTGTATTTTATCGGAGGCGGTCAAGACAAACAGCAGGAAGATGTCGCACAAGAATTATACTCTCACAAAGCAGAATTACTTGCCCAAAGAGATGACGGAGCGGTTTTTCTGGGGATTTGCGGCGGCTACCAACTGTTCGGGCATTACTACCAGCCGCACGACAAAGACAAGTTAAAAGGCTTATCACTAATGGATGCCTACACTGTCGCAGGCAAAAACAGGTTTATCGGAAATGTTACAATAGAAACGGATTTCTTAACCCCGAAAACCCTTGTAGGGTTTGAAAACCACAGCGGGCTGACATATCTTGAAGGTGATACAAAACCTTTAGGAAAAAGTATCGTCGGCAACGGGAACAACGACTCTGATGAGTTTGAAGGCGGACAGTATAAAAACGTTTTCGGAACATACCTGCACGGTTCGTTGCTGCCGAAAAATCCGCACTTCGCAGACTATTTGATTGAACTTGCCCTTGAAAAAAGATATGGCAAGAAAATTCAACTGCCTGAACTTGATGATAGTATTGAATTAGCAACCCACAACTCATTAATTAATAAAGCATACTAAATTTTGACTAAATTTTGCAAATATTTTTAACCCTCGTCCACCGAGAGAGGGGGTAAATATATGGGTGTACCTAAATATTTGTAAATATTTCGTCATTCTGATTTACACTTAAACCACTAAAAAAGAGGTTATAAATAACCTCTTTTATTATATGAAATGTAATCTAACAATTAAATTAGATTATCTTATTAACTTAAAGCCATCAAAGCTTTTACAGAACGAGCATTTTCTTTAACTTCTTCATCAAAACCTTCTGAAGAAATTGTGTTTTCTAAAATTTTCATTGCTTCTTCTTTGTTTTCAAGAGATAAAAGTTCGTTGATTGTACTCATTGCAACAACGGTTGACATATCGTTAATACCTTTTCCTCTGTTAGCAATAACAACTGACAATGAATCAAATTCGTTTCTTCTGACAAGTGCTTTTGATGTCATTTCTCTAACATCATCAATTGAAGAATTTGTTCCGATTTCTTCCAGAACAGCAACAGAATCCGGACTTGGATTGATTGCCAAAGATTCAATAATATTGCTTACTCTGCTAAAATTTTTATTATTTCTCATACTATTTTTATCCATTTAATCCTCCTATGCAACCATTACCATGTCTGCTTCAAGTGCAGCTAACGCTTCAGTTAACATTGGTTTAACTTCTGTGTGCGGATCCATTTTTGATAACTTCATGATTTCACGCTCTTTTGGTTTAACAAACAATGAAGTTACGTCCATAGAAAGAGCCTTTTTCATACCGTCAAAAGAACCAACTTCTTTATTAAGTATAGATTTAGCACCTTCCATATCAATATGAACTTCTTTGCTGCCTATTTCCTGAATTTTATTCCAAGCGTTCACAAAACCTTCTTTTAAACTGCGACCCAAAGCAACAATATTTTCAATACCTTCAGCGAACCTATTACCTAAATCACTCAAAGAACCGACAAATGTTGAGTAAATTCTTTTTGAACCGGCACTCAAGTTACCTGTAAAACTAACGTTCTTAGATTCTTTTGCTTTGCTTGATTCAAAAACATCTTCTGTTAGAATGTTTTTTTGAAAATTAGAAGCAGCAAAAGGATTACTTGTTCTTGTAGTATTTTGCTCATTCATACTTGTATTAAAGATACGATGGCTTAGTTGGGTAATTTTTTCTACTGTTGACATGTTTTAAACCTCTTTCTTTCCTATCCACGTTTAAAGTTTATCATAGTGTGCAATTTTTAAATCCACCTTTTGAATGATTTGTGATAAAATATGAATATGAATTATAAAAATTTGGAAGAATTAATAGGAATTATAGAAAAACTCAGAGCACCTGACGGCTGCCCTTGGGACAGGGAACAAACAC
>CAMAGQ010000143.1 GCA_945833895.1 uncultured bacterium | reverse complement strand
GTCTTTCAAATGTTTATCAAAATAAATCTGTGAAGCACCCTCAACACCATAAGCTCCCGCTCCGAGATAAACGTTATTCATATACATTTCTAAAATCTGGTCTTTAGAAATTGTTTTTTCAATACGAGCAGCAACTTCAAGTTCTTTAATTTTTCTTGTCATTGTACGTTCGTTAGACAGGAACAAAATTCTAGCCAACTGTTGGGTTAAGGTACTAGCCCCTTGAACGGCATGCCGTGCAATAACGTTCTGAATGGACGACCTTACAATTCCGAAGATATCGTAACCGTTGTGATTGTAAAAGTTTTTATCTTCTGTTGCGATAAGTGCTTTTTTTAGAGCCTCCGGCACATCTTCCAAGTTTACTCTTTCATAAGTGTATGCAGTAAAGGTTTTTATAACCTCACCATCTGCCGAGTAGAATTTTGTAACGATATTTGGTTTGTAATCTTCAAGGTTTTCTATCGGCGGTAATGATGATAAATACAAGTTAAACGCGACAAAGCCTGCTAGAAATAATGCAGTAGCCGTTAATACAAACATTTTGAGGTTTGAAAAAAACTTTGTCTCAGGCTTTTTACGCTGAGGCATGTTTTCTCTTGCTATCTCACGTGCTGATCTTTGTCTTTTATATCTTTCATAAGAACTTGACATAAGTCACTACTCTCCCTAATCTTGTGAACTAATACATTATACCACTTCATAATATATGGCAAGTATGTAATATTTTTGAACCATAAATACGCAAACGGTGCAAAATAAATATTATCTTGCACCGGATGTTTAAATAGGAAAATATATAATTTATGCTTCTATATTTAAGTGGTTGTTATTAGTATCATTAACGACTCTGTCAATTATATCTTTAATTTTTATCTTTTTAGCGGCTTCATCACTATCTAATTGGAACATCTCTCGAATACTCCCAATCATTTCTTTTATCCCTTTTTTAGTTAGATTACCTTTTTCATCATACATACCTGCGCAATCATTATTAACCAAAGTTATAATGTCTTTTTTTGTGAGGTTTCCACGGACTCCCATATCAACCAATTCCATTGCATAATTTTTACTTCTTTTTGCTACTTCATTTGCTGTTTTTGCATAATCTGATGCGTTAATATTGTACATTGCTTTGTCAAAAAGTTTTACACTATTCATTAAAAACCTCCATTATTGTTTTTATATTATGAACTACTACTCTCATCATAAAATTACTGAAAATATAAATTTGCCAAATTTAAAATTTTTTATTTACAAATCTTAATGTCTTTGATTTTTTACAAAAATCTTTACAAAGACTTTAAATAAAACTTTGTTCGGGATATACTTAATTGGTTGACAAAAACGGAGATATGAAAATGATGTATAATGTAGCGATTATCGGAGCAGGTCCTGCGGGAATATTTGCGGCTCTTGAGATTATGAAATTAAAACCTGAATGGAAAGTTGTTCTTATTGAAAAAGGGCAAAGGATTGAAAAAAGAAAATGTCCTATCCGTGAAGGTTCTCCAAAGTGCGTAAATTGCCGTAAGTGCGGTTTGTTATGCGGTTGGGGCGGTGCAGGAGCGTTTTCTGACGGTAAATTAACCCTGACACCTGATGTTGGCGGACACCTTGTTGACTATATGTCAAGAAAAAGTGCTGAAGATTTAATCGGTTATGCTGATGAATTGTACTTGAAATACGGTGCGACAGAAGAGGTTTTCGGTACTAATATGAAAGTCTTTGAAGAAATTGAACATCAAGCGGTACTTGCCGAATTGAAACTCGTTCATTCTCCTGTCAGACACCTTGGAACAGAAAGAAGTCTTGATGTTTTGAAAAATATGCAGGATTACTTGGATGAAAGAATTACTATTCTGAATAACGTTTCGGCAGAATCTTTGATTGTCGAATGCGAACAGGTAAAAGGGATAAAACTTGATAACGGCGATGTTATTTGTGCGGAATATACAATTATAGCACCGGGTAGAGAAGGTGCGGACTGGTTAACAAAAGAATTTGCACAACATAAAATCGGTATGGTTAATAACGCGGTTGATGTCGGGGTTCGTGTTGAACTTCCTGCACCGGTATTTGAACCGTTGACTTCAAAATTGTATGAATCGAAATTGATTTATCACTCTCCGACATTTGGTGATGAAGTCAGAACTTTCTGTATGAACCCGAACGGTGAAGTTGTTCAGGAAAATTATAACGGAATTGCAACCGTAAACGGTCACAGTTACGCAAATTACAAAACTCCGAACACGAACTTTGCATTGCTTGTCAGCGAAAAATTCACAGAACCGTTCAAAGAACCAATCCAGTACGGTCAACATATTGCAAGACTTGCAAACATGCTTGGCGGCGGTATTCTTGTTCAAAGATTTGGCGACTTGCTTGACGGCAGACGTTCAACACCTGAAAGAATTAAATCAAGCGTGATTACGCCGACCCTAACTTGTGCTGTTCCGGGTGACTTGAGCCTTGTTATTCCATACAGACAAATGACAAGTATTATCGAAATGCTTAAGGCACTTGATAAAATTGCTCCGGGAACGGCTTCAAGATACACCTTGCTTTACGGTATAGAAGTTAAATTCTACTCAGCAAGGGTTAAATTGACCGATAAACTTGAAACCGAAGGCGTTAAGAACCTGTTCACTATCGGTGACGGTGCAGGCGTAACAAGAGGACTTCTTCAAGCCTCAGCATCAGGGGTTTACGTGGCAAGAACAATCTGTGCAAGATAAGATGTTGTATAATTAAGATCTTGTTATGCTTGGGCATTTCAAGAGAAATTTCAATACAGATAATAGGGGGCTTGCCCCCTATTTCTTTTTGTAAGAGGTTTGGCGGAATCTTTTATTTCGGTGTGGGGTCTATTCTGAACTTGTTTCAGAATCTTGTAAATGAACACATTGTAGCATTACCTTCACTATTCAGATCCTCTCCCGAATTATTCAATCCCGCCTATCTGCTAACATCGGATTCTGGGTTTTTGTTCATGCAATTCCCGAATTGACAGTTAGCATCGTAACCTTGCGGATTTTGTGGTCGAGATTCGGTGTTTATAATCGAAGGTGTTTGGGGCGGTGTTGTTTCCCCTCTCATTTCCATAGTGCTGTTTGGCGGGTAAACCGTTCTATCAAGATTGTTTGGCAATATTTTCTTCTGCAGCGAGTTGTTCATCCCTCTGCTGATGTCAGCCTTACAGCCCTCTAAATCGTTTATCGGACAGGAGTACGCTCCTGTATTCGACAGACATGAGCCGACTAAGAATATCGCAAATAAAATTATTATCTTTTTCATATTTATATCACTCCTAAAGTATCCTAAAAACTAGTTACATGACTAATATAAACTTGATGTAACCAAATTACATTGGACAAAAGGGCAATTTTGTGAAAAATACATTAACTTCTTATGATTTTTCTGTTCTTTTTCTTTTCTAAGTCGTTCAAAACTTTCTTAAACGGGATAATTGGCTGCATTTTGTACCCGCAGGTTTCTGAAAGCGTGCCGCCCATAGAGAATAACTCTTCTTGCGGGTAACGCCTGCAAATCCCCGGTCGCCTGTAGTGAATTTTGCATTTTTTAGTTTCGGGGTCAAGATGGGTGCATTCAAAAATTAATCCGAGGTCGTCTTTGCCGATAATCTTCAACCCTGCATAAAAACTGTGGATATATTGCAGCCTGTCAAATTCTTTTTCGTCTTTTAGTACGTGTTTAAAATGTTTGACATAAATATGCGTACAGCATTGCCCGCAGCCGTTGCATTTGCCTGTGCGGTAATAGTGCTTGTGCAATATTTTAGATAGAATGAACTTTTTTATCTTCAAAAACATACCTTCATGATAGTACAATTCTTGGCTATTTCCTGTCTTTTGTAAAGTTTTGTAAATCTTTATAACAAAACACGCAAATAAAAATCTTGAGGGGAATTAAAAGAAATGTGAGTAATAAATAATATCCCCTTGAAAAAAATAATACCTATAAACCTAAATACC
>CAMAGQ010000142.1 GCA_945833895.1 uncultured bacterium | reverse complement strand
GTAGGATGCGGTAAATCATAGATTTACCGCATCAGTTTTATTTTATTGGGCAAGTATGCCCAACCGACATTTCACCCCACAGGGAGATGGTTAAAGGTGGTATGAGTTCCTCGAGCGAAAAACTCTTTGTGAAACTATATTCCCCTTAAGTATTCAGAAACTAGCCGCGAAGTTTTTTGCGGAGTACCGTATTACTGCCCTGTGATGAGATAAACAACAAATCACCATTTATATACAAGCAATACGGGCTTTGGATATCCGATACAAATTCCGTAATTATCCCGTTTGTATCAACCTTCAGCACGTTATTTTTATTGTAATTTGCAATATAAATATTGTTGTTACCGTCAATCGCAAGCCCTATAGGTCCGTCGATTTTTTCACTTTTGATATAAACAATTTTTTTATTATCAGAGCCAATCTTGAAAATTGTATTTTCAGAAAATCCCGCAATGAACAAGTTTCCGTTTTTATCCGTAACCAAACCCGTCGGACTTGAAATATCTTCGTAAAGCCCGTCTGAAAGTTCCTCTTCTGCCGCCGCATCTTCCTGTTTTTTTGCCTGTTGAAGTTCCGCAAGGCTCGTTTCTAAATCCGCTGCAAGTTGTTGTGCCTGCAAGCCGACTTTCGATTCAAGCGGAATTAAGGTCAAATACATTTTAGCCTTTTCATATTCGCCAAGTTTTTTGCTCAACACAGCCGCTTTATATACCGCCTCGTAATCATCAGGACTGCGAAGTATTATCTGTTTAAAGACAGATAGTGCCGCTTCTTTTTGGTTCAGATATTCAAGGATTGCACCCAAATTATAGTAAGCATCAATATAATTCGGGTCTAATTCAACCGCACTTTTAAAACAATTCGCAGCATCCTCAAACTGACCGAGTTTATAGTAATCAATACCTTTATTATATTGAAGTTTTGCATCAGTGCCGATTTCAGCGAACACCGAATTTACGGTCATAAGACAAACAAAACTTGCTAACAGAACTTTGACAATTTTATTATATAATTTCATCTAATTCCTCAATCATCTTTTTATTTGCGTTTGCAAACTCCCTACCTCTTGCAATAATTGCTTTCTTTAGAAGTAACGGCAAGTTAATCGGTTCCATTTCTTCAAAATTCTCAGGAAGTCTTAAACTCCAGTTTTTATCGCCTGATGTTCCCGGAGTATTGTAAGTTTGCGACATCTGGAAGTAATCAGTAAAGAATATTTGAATATTTTCAGCCTTACAAGCAAACAATTCAACTAATTTTGTTTCTCGCAAAAATTCTTTATCATTAGTCATCTTAACAATAATTTCGTCTTTATTTTGAACTTCTGCGAACAAGTCATCCACAAGGTTTTTAACGTGTAAATAGCCTTCGTGTGTATTTATCATTGATTTTGCCCAAATCGTTACAGGCTGATTATCGTGAGTTCCGACCATTGCCCAGCATCTTTCGGTAATATTTTTACATCTGTAAGGGTCTGCCTCTTCTGTAGGTACGGTGAACTGAGTTAATCTCATACCAAGTAAGTCGTACTGTTTCATAACAGCAGCAACAGGGTTGGTTAAAGTTCCCAAATCCTCGCAAACTATCGCATCTTTTGTCAAGCCTTCTTCTTCTGCCGCCGCAATAACGATTTTTTCGATTAGTCTGCCATACAACTTGATTTGTTCTTCAGACAACGATTTAACTCTTTTTTCTTTGTCTGCGGTCAAGGTCATATCTAAGTCTTCAACTCTTGCGATTGCGTATTTATGCAATTCCGGATGTTCAGGAGATGAATATAATCTGCCTGCACCTTGTTCTGGCATAGGTTTTTTACCTGATTTATAAACCCAAGGGTCAATCAAACCTACAATGTGGTCAATTCTGACACCGCCGGGGTTTTCACGGAACATTTTTTTGAATAAGTTTTTCATCAAAATTCCTGCTTCGCCTAAAGTTCCGTCAGAATTGTACAATTTTTCAGGGTTAATTACAGGGAATCCCCACGCTTGACCATCTTTTGAGAAATAGTCAGGCGGACAGCCTAAGCACCAGCCTTCAAGGAACAAAGATTGATATGCCCAGCAATCTCTGTCAGAGAATGCTACCTGTCTGTCGGCAATCATTTTTACACCCTTTGAATCCGCATATTTTTTTGTTTCAACGCTTTGTTTATTCAAAATATACTGGATAAATTTGTACTCATCAATTTCACGTGAGTATTTTTTAGAAATTTCTTCAATACGTTTTGCGTATTCAATTTTTTCTTCAATAGATTTCGGGTTGAACAAGTTTTTATCAACGGAACTTTTCCAATTCGGCCAGAAATCCGTTCCGTGTTCTATTGCAAGTGCTTCATACAAACTGTCTTTATCAAGCCAAGAATCATTTTCATTTTTATATACATCAAATTCAGCCATTAATTTTTTATCATTGAGTTTGATGAAATTCGAATAAGCCTCAGAAAGTGCTTGAGCCTGTTTTTTAGTTATATAAGAGTAACTTGTTCTGTTTTTACCTTTGTTAGGGTTATTTTCAACGATATCGTTATATGTTTCAACAGATAAGATTTTACCCCATTTTGGAGTTGTTAACTGTTTCAAATCAATAAACAACGGGTTGTTTGAAAAAATTGTACCTGTATATGGTGATGAATCAGAACTTTTGGTTTTTCCCGCAGGTCCCATTTGGATAGCATCAAACAAACCTGAAGCATAGTCGATAAACTTGTGTCCTGTTTCTGAATTTATTGTACCAAAACCTGTATTTTCCGATGCAACAGCAGGAAAACTACCATTGTGCATAATAAATACAAAATTCTTTTTGCCAAGAACTTCTAATGCTTTTTTGACAGTAGTCAGTTTATTGTTATTCAGTGTACATACCATAATACTCTACCCCTCTTACTTATATAGAAACACTAATCTCTCTGAAAAAATGGGCCCGGTGGGACTCGAACCCACGACCAATTGATTAAGAGTCAACTGCTCTACCAACTGAGCTACAAGCCCATTTCAATATAATTATCTTAACATAAATATTCCTTATGTAAAGTAGCAATTTAAAGAAGAAAACAAGAAAAAGAGCCCGAGAAATACCCGACCTCTTCTTCAATTATTTATATAAATTAACTTCGTACGCTAAATTTGTGTCCAGTTATCTGTATTCGTAAATGCTGCATAAATATCATCCATAACTGCAGCACCGTCGTTTATTGCAGAAACAACATCATTATAACCTGATTTATTTAAGTAGCCGACAATATCGCTCTTAACGCTGTCAATATCAAATTTGTACAGGTTTCCGTCAGAATCTTTGACTTGCAATTGTTCAACACCTGTCATTGATACGGTTCCGCCGATACCTTTTACGAATATTCCGTTATAAGAACCTGATTTATTAACGTTGAAATATGAAGTATCAAAAGACTCTAAAATTGCTGCAAGGTCATCGCCTTCTTTTCCGCAAATAATACCGATATCAGTACCTGCGGCTCCTGTGTCTTTTATTGTAGTGTTCTCTGTAACACCTTCAAACAGATAATATTTATCGCTTCCGTTACCGCCATCAATTGTATTTTTACCGCCGTTAGTATGAATTACATCATCACCTTCGCCGCCTTTTATTGTGTCGTTATACATAGAACCGTAAATAGTATCATTACCTGCACCTGCATTAATATTCGCACCTTTTGAGTTCTTTATAATGTAATTGTCAAGACTTGTTGCATCAATAACTTCTGAGTGCCAATTACCGGTATATTTTGTCTTTTTATTAGTAAAGTTATTGTATTCAGGTAAATATGCGCCTTCTCTTAAGTCAAGAGTTTCATCCCCGACTTTTAAAGTTACTGAACCTGATGCTGTAGTTACATCTTTTTTAACAAAGTTTTTGAGTGTAACTTTCTGAATATTATTGAATTTATCTCTATAACTAATTTCGAGATTATTTTTAACCGCCGCAAAAGAGAAGTCTTTAAGACCGTTAAATCCCTTCATATCAATTGTCAGATTTTCACCTTTTGTGAGATTAATTGTATCGTTACCGTTTCCTTT
>CAMAGQ010000141.1 GCA_945833895.1 uncultured bacterium | reverse complement strand
ACTTTTTCAGCATTTCTATCCCAACCCATAAACCGCCTCTTTTTAATTATAATAACATAACACATAAATATAAATTTAAAGTGGTCAATTTTAAAATTTTGTTATATAATTTTATTGTGGATAAAAAATCGGAGTCCACGCAGTAAAATAAGGAGAATAAAAAATGACAGTTAAAGTTAATGACAGTTGTGTTGCTTGCGGTGCATGCGAATCAATTTGTGATGCAGTATTTTCAATTGAAGACAAAGCAGTAGTTAATGAAGCTGCTGTTGCTGATAACATTGATGCAGTAAAAGAAGCTGCTGATTCTTGCCCTGTTGGAGCAATCGAAGTAGAATAAGCAAATTTCTAAATTAAAAAAGCAGGATGTACAATGTGCGTCCTGCTTTTTGTATGTATAAAAATTAAAATTTTGTGCGAACCTGTATCTGTCGGCGAAGCAGTGAAGTGTTTCAGGGGCTTTTCACCACCTCTAATTTGCATGGGATTCTTCGCACTTCGTACAAATTCTTGACTTATTCCAAAACATTTTGCTCAGAATTGTATGTGTCAAGCAATTCTGAACTTTACAAAGTGAACCAAAATTTTTGTCATTCTAAACTTGTATCAGCCCTTACAACTTAGAAAGAACAAAGCACAACAAGGTCATTTCCGTTAACTCTTGCATCGTTAACCGCAGCATTTGAGGACATTTCTTCCATGCCTCTATTGCTTAAAGTTCCCGCAATTCTGCATTTTAAATCAGTTGAGCCTGATTTTGTATCTCGTCTGTTTGTATTGTCAATTCTTGAACTCAATTCATCTATGCGCTGATGTAGTTTATTAATTTCAGATTTCATATCGTACGAAGATGATACTTTATATCGACTGTCGTATTCGTCATTTTGAACAACTTCGTTATCAGGTGAAACTTTATCAGCCGTAACATCTTTTGTATTTGTGTAAATAGCGGCAATCGCAAAAATAAACGTAAAAATAATTATAATTGTGAACACTTTAAATTTGTTTATATTTTCCATAGAACTCTCCCCGTTGTAACTCTAATGTGTATTTTATCATAAATTTTATATTTGGTAATAATGTTAAGTATTCTAAAGGGGCAAATATCAGCCCCTTTGAAATTTGTTAAAACTATATCAATTTGAGAGATTTTTCGTATTATACAAAATTGCACAACATAAAAATTTGGCATATAATTTTATTATGAAAAAGTTTGATTTATTTAATCAATTTCTTGATCCGATGATTGTTGTTAGGGAATATGAGGAAGTCGTATTTAAAAATAGTGCGTTTTGTCGTGTTTTCAAACCTTTTGGCGGAATAAGACAATTCGCTCACCGCATGACATTTGAAATGTGTCCCGTCGACAGCGAAAATGTTGACTTATATTCACCGATATTTCAGGCAATTGTGTCAAAAGAACCGTTTTCGGCAAGAGTTTCTTATTCGTCGGATGAAAGAAATATTTCATACTTTGACTTAACAACCATGAAACGCGGTCAATACACAATAATCCGCCTTATTGATGTCAGTGCGGATGTTCTTCTCGAAAGCAACAAACGTGAAAATGATGCGGTAAAAATTAAACTGAACAAACTTGAAGAAGAAAACGACGAACTTCAAAAAATCAGGCAAAAAGCTCAATCTCAAGCAATTAAAATCGCTTTGATTAATAAGGTTTCAAATATCATAAGAGAATCTGTAGACATTTCGGTAATTTTAAACTCCGCCCTGAAAGAACTTGCCATAATGTTCGGATGTTTCAGGGTGTACTACGCTTCAACTGCAGGAAACGGGTTTCAAATTGAAGAAGTTTACGGAGAAAATACCCTCAAAACGCAAAATATTACCTTTGACAGTTACGCCATGAATAAACTGAAATCAGGCAATATTTCCGTGAGTTATTCGCTGTCTGAATGCATAGAGGCTGACAACTTCAAGCAATCTGTTCTGAGAGTAATCGTTCCGGTATTTTATACCCAGAAAATGATTGGAATTCTTGTGCTTTTGAGTTACCAGAAAAGAGAACTTAACGAAGAAATTGAAATTTTGGATGCCGTATCATCTCAACTTGGCAGTGCGATAATTCGTGCGGAATTGTACCAGAAGAACGTCAAAAACGTTAAGAATCTCAAAAAAGCACTTAACGAACTGAAAGAAACACAATTACAACTGATAAACGCCGAGAAAATGGCATCTCTGGGTCAACTGGTTGCAGGCGTGGCTCATGAAATCAATACTCCCGTCGCATCTATAAAATCAAATAACTCACTTATCCTCAAACTTCTTCCGCAAATCGAAAACGAAGAGATTAAACAAATGCTTCTGGATATAAACAGTATTGATAAAGAAGCTATTCAAAGGATAAGCAATATTGTCGTTTCACTCAAGAAATTTGTACGTCTTGATGAGGCAGAACTTCAAGAAGCAGACATAAACAAAGAACTTGACCTGACACTTGACTTAATCAGGCACGAAACCAAAAATAAAATCGAAATAGAAAAACATTATGGTGAAATTCCGCACGTAAGATGTTATCCGAATATGTTAAATCAGGTGTTCACAAATATTCTGGTTAATGCGTGTCAGGCAATCGAAAAAGAAGGTAAAATAATTATCACAACGCTTTATCAGGATAATAAACTGATTGTGAAGTTCAAGGACAACGGCAAAGGCATTCCAAAAGACGCCTTAGAAAAGATTTTTACCGCAGGATATACAACAAAAGGTGTAGGAGTAGGCACAGGATTAGGACTTGCAATAAGCCAAAAAATTATAGATAAACATGGCGGTAATATCAAGGTATATAGCGAAGTTGGAGTTGGTACGGAGTTTGTTATTACTATCAAATGTTAGTAATAGAACTTTAAGAAATGTTAAGTTTGTTTTTCTTGATATATTTGAATTACAACCCCGTTATAAAAAATATGTAAAAGATTTTTTATAATTAGTAACATTATTGAGGTAAAAATTTGAAAAATGTGTTATACTAGTAGTACAGAATAAATAAGTGTCAGATTTACCCTTAATCGTCTGACAGAATACAACGAAACGAACAACTAAAATATGAATTGTAAACAAAAGTTAATAATTAGATAAAAAAAAGGCAATAATTTTCCAAAGAAAGACTTTATAAAAGAGTAGGTGTAAATTATTGTAGTAATGTCGGAGGAAAGTAATGACAATTAGTGTAAGTAGTAAGAAAAAACAAGTGAAGAAAACATTCGACGAATTATTGAACGACTTGAGAACAAGCAATTCTGAAAAAGTCAGATATAATGCGGCAAGAGTCTTAGGCGAAATGGGCGATTCCAAAGCGGTAGAACCACTGATTAATGTTTTGAAACACGACAAAAACGGTTCAGTAAGACTTTATGCAGCAAGAGCACTCGGCGAATTAGGCGATTCAGCCGCAACAGTTCACTTGATTGAATCTTTACGTGAAGACCGTAACGTAGACGTACGAGTTCGTGCGGCAAGAGCGTTGGGTCGTCTTGGCGGCGAAATCGTTGTTGAACCGCTTGTTGAATCTTTGAACGACGAAAATCCGCAAGTATGTATTACAGCAACCGATGCATTAATCGAAATCGGTGATGTAGCAACAGATGCTTTAATTGCGTCATTAGACCACAAAAAGGTTAACGTAAGATGTGATGCAACAAGAGCACTTGGTGAAATCGGCAACAAAAAAGCTGTTGATAAGATTATCAATATGTTGTATGACGAATGGGTTAACGTAAGAATTTATGCAGTAACTTCATTAGGTAAATTGAACGATACAAAAGCAGTTCCTGCATTGATTGACGTAATGAAAAACCGTTCCGAAAACGAACTTGTCAGAGCAGGTGCTGCAGCAGCATTAGGCGTACTTAGAGATCAAAGAGCATTGATGCCTTTGAGAGAACTAATTATGGAAGCTGAAGAGTTAGGCGAATTGGAAGATACAGCATTAAAATCTTTCAAAAAGATTATGGCAGCAAATTGGCAGTCCATCCCTGGAGCAACTCCTCAGAAAAAACCGGCAGGTGCTTTTTAACAGATAACTGTTAATTGTTAAATATAAAAAACGGGTTCAATTTCTTGAATCCGTTTTTATTTGTGCAATATCTCGTTTGGCTGA